>JAJRQP010000036.1 GCA_024280195.1 Bacteroidota bacterium
AACAACCAAAGGAGAAAGATTCCTGTGGTCTTGGCGATACAAAAAATGTAGAACATTAAACATTCAATTCAGAATGTAAAAGTGAAGAAAAAACTACAACCTCTTCACAAACTCAATCAACAACTTCGTAATATCTGCATATTCTGCAAAACTCAATTCCTCATACGTATCAAAAATATCATGGTAGTGCTGATTCAATCCCATCGTATAAATAAAAAACGCAGGAACTCCTTTCTCTGTAAACCAATAATGATCAGAATTAGCTGCAGGACCTCTAATTTTCACTGTTGCCAGTAAATCAAACTCCTCATTGATATCTTGCAATAACTCGAATTCCTTTTTGAACAAAGTTCCGTTTACAGTCGTAATTCCATGCTCGCCGCTTCCCATAATGTCAAGGTTGACTAAAAACTTCACTTTCTTCAATTCCAAAACAGGATGCTCAGTATAATATTTTGAACCAACCAATCCTGCTTCTTCTCCCGCAAAAGCAACAAATAAAATATTGTATTTGGAAGGATGCTCCTTAAAGTACTTTGCCATTGTGAGCAACATCGCAGTACCTGAAGCATTGTCATTTGCACCCGGAAAATAAGTGTCTGCGCCCATTCTTCCGAGGTGATCATAATGGGCAGTAAACATTAATGTTTTTGCACATTTCCGTTTTGCAGGAAGATACGCCAAAACATTTTTTGTCTTGTAATGCTGAATCACCTCAGCATCTACATTCATTTCGATTTGAATACCATTTTTATAAACTGAATCTTGAATTTGAAACCACGGAAAAAACAATTGTTCTCTACCAACCGACCATGTAAATTTAGTGTCAACAATTTCTGCAATCGGCATAAGTTGAGAAATTTCACGAATAATCGGTCGAATTTCCTTGATTGTGTCTTTCGATGCTCCAAGATAATTAAAGACCATTATTTGACTATTAGGAATCCGTAAAATTTCAGAAATCAATCCTCGCATGTAATCTAAATCGAGGATTTGCTCGGCATTTACTTCTGTCGGGTGCAACGAATATTTCCCCCCTTTTGAACTCGGGTTTATTGAGAAATGAAGTCCTGGTTTAAACTGCTTTTCTCCTTGACTCAACGACATCTCTCCAGGAAACGTATTTACAGAAAGCTCAAAATGTTGAAAATAGGATTCGGCATAAGGCTCCACTCCTACTTTTTTAAACTCTTCAACAAGATAATTAGCAGCTATTGAATCTCCTTTATTGACATAACCTCTACCATGAAATTCTGGAGAACATAATTGCTTGGTTATCCTTCTTATTTCCTCTATTTGAGAATTAGCAACCGTTGAAAGTCCAATCAGGAGAAGGAAAATAATGCTACGCATACCTTCTGTTCACAAAAGAAACAAACTCTGCAACTGTCTCATCATCCGTTTCCCAATTCTGCTTTGAAGCAAATATATTCACATGAGAATAAGCTTCGTTTAAATCGTTTTGAGAATCTAACAACTTTATAGCGTCATTAAATGATTCACTCGAACCATCAAACAAATCATTGATGAAACGCAATTTTTCATTCAAACCAAACGCACCAATTAATGAATCAATTTTAGTTCCTAGAGAAAAACTATGCGTTGAGCTGTCAGATAGTTTCAGTTGAGATACAAAGTCTTCATTGGAAGAATTAGTTACAGTTGAGCTGTCAGAAATCACCTCAATATTCTCCTCAATTATTTCTTGAACAATCTCTTTATTCTCGGAAATTTCACCCATAATATCCTGAATAGACGGTGGCGTTTCAATTTTCATTTCTTCTTCCGTTAACTCAATGACAGGTTCTTCTTCCATCACATCCTCGATTTCTTCTTCAATGATATCTTCTAGTTTTTCTAGACTTGGAGCATCTGTTTCCTCTTCAGTAGTTGGGTTCCAATCAAAAGGAGAGTCTGATTTTTCTTCTTCAATGACCTCTACTTCTTCCTCATTTTCAACTTGTTCTACCATTTCAGGCTTCACTGACAATTCAAAAGCTTTGTATTTTAAAATAATACTTCTTTCGTGAAGTGAACGTGTAATCAGCTCTAAATCAGCTAATTCTGATACAGATAAATTTCCTTGCTCCATTTTATCAACCAAGTTTTGCACTTCATTGATTTGTTCTTTGTATGATTTCAATTCCATAATTCTTTGCTTAAAAAAAGTCTTATCCTTTATTTTCTACTGCTTATTTTCTTTTTCTAAATTCTAGAAAAGACTTTTCAACATTTTAATCAAGTTGCTAACGAAGTCACTTTTTACAGTCACAAAATAACGAACTTGGTCGTCAAAGTTACCGAAGAAATTCAAGATAAAAGGCAGATTATTTTCTTTTTCTCTTCGTTGCATTGTTAATAACCTTGATGATATGAATATGTTTTTGGAGCACTTCCCAGATGATGTAAAACAACATGGCTGGATTGAAGTAGTTTGTGGTTCTATGTTTTCTGGTAAAACGGAAGAATTAATTCGCCGTTTGAAGCGAGCAGAATTTGCCAACCAAAAAATATTATTAGTCAAACCAAGGGTGGATGATCGATATCACAAAGAAAATGTGGTTAGTCATCAGGGCACATCTTTTCAAGCAATCGCCGTCAAAGACTCCAGTGTAATCAAAGACATTTGGAAGAAAGAAAAAGTAGTAGCAATTGATGAAGCGCAATTCTTCGACGAAAAAATCATTGATGTGTGTAATTATTTAGCCGAGAAAGGAGTTCGTGTGATTGTAGCAGGATTAGACATGGATTTCCAAGGCGTTCCGTTTGGACCAATGCCTCATTTACTAAGCATCGCTGAATACGTTACTAAAGTTCATGCAATTTGCTTATCTTGTGGCAACTTAGCGCAGTTTTCACACAGAACTGTAGATGCCAAAGAGCAAGTCATGGTTGGAGCCGTGGAAGAATACAAGCCTCTTTGTCGATCGTGCTACAATAAAATTGCACATTGAAACTGAATTATTCATACCAAGAAATAACTTCTTTATTATCGAACCAAAACAGCACCCATCTTGCTGTTATTCAGTATGTTGCTTATGATTCTAGGAAGATAATTAATGGAGAAAACACGCTCTTTTTTGCATTATCAGGCACCTTCAGAAACGGACATGATTTTATTACTAACGCCTATCAAAAAGGAGTTCGCCATTTTGTTGTAACAGAAAAAGGAGCAACAAGTCAACTCAATGATGCTCATGAAATTGTTGTTGAAGATGTCTTAGAAGCACTGGAAAAACTAGCAACTATTCACAGAGTTAAATTCAATATTCCGGTTATTGCAATCACTGGAAGTAATGGAAAAACAACTGTAAAAGAATGGTTAGCACATCTTTTAAGTGGGAGCAAGAATGTGGCAAGAAGTCCAAAAAGTTATAACTCAATCTTAGGTGTTGCTCTTTCTTTGTTAGAAATCACATCTCAAACAGACGTTGCCATCATTGAGGTTGGCATTGGAGAGAAAGGGACAATTCTTCGGAAAAGAAAGATGAGCCAACCGACACATGGAATTTTGACATCCTTTGGGAAGGCACATCGAGAACTGTTTCACTCTGAAGAAGAACATCTTCAAGAAAAATTACTTCTTTTTGAAAACTCGCCTTTCTTCTACCCAAAAAATGAAATCACTCCTATTCCTAACGGCACAAGTGTTTCTATTGATGATTATTCTAAGTTACTAAATAACTTTAGTTTACAAGATGACGCAAGTGTTCAAAATATCAGTTTAGCAATTGCAATAAGTAAAGAATTAGGTGTTTCTGAGAATGATATTTTAGCTAGAATTTCTGACATTTCTCCTCTAGCTTTGCGTTTAGAAAGTTTTGATGGAGCCAACAACAATGTAATCATTAATGATACCTACAATCTTGACTTGGACTCTCTGGAGCATTCACTATCCTATCAATTGGCTAATTGCAATGGTAAAAACCGAGTTGTTATTCTTGGTCTACATGAGCAGAATGAAGCGTATATTTCACAATTAAAGCAGGTCGTTTCAAGCTTCGAACCCATCGAGTTCTACTTCCAGTTTCCGAATAAAAAGGTGAAAGTTATTGCCGAGAACTCAAGCATTCTTATCAAAGGTACTCGACCCTCTAAAATGGAAGTTTTGGCGCATCAACTAAAGCTACAAAATCATCAAACATTTTTAGAAATCGACTTAAAAGCCATTCTACATAACATCAATTTTTACAAGTCTAAGCTCAATGATGCTACACAATTATTGTGCATGGTAAAAGCATCATCTTATGGTTCTGATGCTAAAACAATGGGATTATTTTTAGAACAAATAGGGGTTGATTACCTAGGTGTTGCTTATGTTAATGAAGGCGTTGAATTAAGGAGCAAAGGTGTAAAACTTCCTATCCTTGTGATGAACTGCGAAGAACAATCTTTCTCGGAATGCATTGATAACCAACTAGAACCAGCCATTTACTCACTCAAGCAACTCGATTCATTTATCAAAGAATTGATAGGTTGCGAAAAAATAAACTATCCTATCCACTTAAAAATTGAGACAGGGATGAAACGTTTAGGTTTTGAAGAAAAAGATCTTTCTGAACTAATAGGCATTATCAAAGGTCAACCCGAAATACGGGTGAAAAGTATTTATTCTCACTTAGCAGAAAGTGATGTGATTGACTCTGCTTTTACAAAGCAACAGATTGCCACATTTGAAAAAATGAGCACGTTGGTTCAAGAAGAATTACCTTATAAAATTCTTCGCCACATTCTCAATTCTGATGGAATTCTCAACTACACTTCGGCGCAATTTGATATGGTTCGCCTTGGAATTGGAATGTATGGAGTTTCTGGAAACGAAAGCCTTCGTCAAGCAATTTCTTGGAAAAGTACGGTTTCACAAGTCAAAGCGATTCAAAAAGGAGAGTCCGTTGGTTATGGACGAGCCTTTGTATCAGAAAAATTAATGAAAATTGCTGTTATTCCTGTCGGTTATGCCGATGGATTGAGTCGTTCTTTGTCACAAGGGGTTGGTGGTGTTTACATCAAAAATCAATTCTGCCCAATTATTGGAAATGTTTGCATGGATATGATAATGGTTGACATTACTCCTCTAAATGTTGTAGAAGGCGAAACGGTAGAGATTATCGGAGCACAACAAACGGTCATTCAACTTGCACAAAAAATGAACACGATTTCCTACGAAGTAATGACGCGTTTTCCTAGTCGATTGCATCGGATTTATTTAAGTTGAACGACCCTTTTTCTTATTACTATTTTTTCACCACGGATACACGGATAAAATTATCATTCGCCCATTCTCGTTAACCCTTGTTTTTAAACAGGTTAACAATTGACTTCACACTCTTTAACAAAAAATACTATCAATATTTGCAAAAACGATAGTAATACTATTATATTTGTGAGTACAATAACGTATGAAAAATTTACAAATTCAAATAGAGGTCAGTACCGAGTTGTACTGCAAAAATCCAGATTCTTCAGAGTTAGGTCGTAAAATCATTTCTACTAGTATTGAAATGATCAATGAAATGGGGTTCGAATCTTTCACTTTTAAAAAGTTGGGGATTGCCATTAATTCTCCTGAGAGTTCAATCTATCGTTACTTCAAGAATAAACAAACCTTGCTTATTTACTTAACAAGTTGGTATTGGACATGGACAGAGTATCGTTTAGTGTTAGCTACGACAAACGTCAAGTCTCCTGCAGAGCGGTTAAATAAATGCATTGAAATAATTACGCAACCCGTTGAAGTTGATGATGACATTTCTTACGTGAATGAAGTTTTGTTAAGTGAAATCATCTTTTCAGAATCATTGAAAGCTTATCACACAAAAAATGTGGAAGAAAAAAACAAGATCGGAAGCTTTAAGTCATACAAGAGTGTTGTGCAGAGAGTTAGTGATATTGTAATGGAAATCAACCCTTTGTTTGAATATCCTCACATGCTTATTTCTACGGTCATCGAAGGAGCTCACCAGCAAAAATATTTTGCAGAGCATTTACCCGCATTGACAGATAAAATAAAAGATAAAAACGCAATTACTACGTTTTATAAAGAGTTGATTAACCAGACATTAAACATTAAATAAAAAAATTAATGAAAACACAAACGCAAGAAACTCAAGACAACCTTAATCCACAAACGGCACATAACATTTTAGTTGAGGGAAATAAAAGATTTGTATCGAACTTAAAAGCACAAAGAAATTTACAAGACCAAGTATTTGAGACAAGTAAAGGACAATTTCCATTTGCTGTCATTCACAGCTGCATCGATTCTAGAGTCCCTGCAGAACTTGTTTTTGATCAAGGAATTGGCGATGTTTTTAGCTCAAGAGTTGCAGGTAACATAATTAATGAAGATGTTTTAGGCTCGATAGAATATAGTTGCAAAGTAGCGGGGTCAAAAATTGTCGTAGTAATGGGACATACAAAATGTGGGGCAGTTAATGCAGCATGCAACCATGTCGAACTTGGTAACATTACTACTCTGTTAAGCAAAATAAAACCTGCTTTAAAACAAGTTGCAAAAGATAAAGACAAACTAACTGAGGAAGAAATTGAAAAAGTAGCATTGGCTAACGTTCATTTTTCTATCGAGCATATACGAAGTGGAAGTCCAATTCTTGCCGAGATGGAGGGAAATGGAGAAATAGAGATTGTTGGAGCTATTTATAATGTAAGTAATGGAGCAGTAACATTTCTCTAAATCAATATTTAATCACTTATTTAATAAAAAAATGAAGTTCGGATTCGATTTTAAACACTTAAAAGGAGATTTATTCGGTGGAATAACTGCTGGAATAGTTGCATTACCTCTTGCGTTAGCTTTTGGTGTAAGCTCTGGTTTAGGGCCAAGTGCAGGATTGTATGGGGCAATATTTGTCAGTTTTTTCGCTGCTCTTTTTGGGGGCACGAATACACAAATTTCAGGTCCAACTGCTCCTATGACAGCTGTTTCAATGGTTGTTATTGCAGGTATTATTGCTCTTAATGATGGTGATGTGACACAAGCACTCCCCGCCATTCTTGCCGTATTTTTAATGGCTGGACTTTTTCAAATTGGATTGGGATTAATTGGCCTAGGTAGCTATATCAAATACATCCCCTATCCTGTTGTTTCTGGTTTTATGACAGCTATTGGTGTGATTATCCTAGTGACTCAAATTCTTCCATCAATGGGGTATTACCCAAAAGAAGATGCAGAGTTTGTCAATAAATTTAAACCACACGCAGAAGAATTAATACTTGACAACATATTAAAAGAAGAGACAGGAGAAGGGATTTTAGTACTGGAAAACTTTAAAGAAACCATCTCTAGAGCAGAACATATTTCTGAAGAACAAATTCTAAAAGAATCACAAACACTTGCAAAAGAAAATGCATCAGGAGTCATTGGCGCTATCAAAGTCTTACCTAGAGCATTAAAAAACATCAGTTGGCTAGAATTTATGTTAGCCTTAGGTACAATAATCATCATTTATGGTTTTAAGAGAATTACTAAAGTTATTCCAAGCACACTTGTAGCCTTATTTGTAATGTCTGGAATTGCTATCGGATTCAACCTTCCTTATCGACCGATAGAGGAAATTCCTAGTGGACTACCTATGCCTAATTGGGAGATTTTCTCTTCATTCAGTTTGGGCTCCATTGCTCCATATGTTTTCACTGCCTTGACTTTAGCATTACTCGGAGCTATTGACTCTCTGTTAACCTCTGTAGTTGCGGATAACATTACAAAGACTAAACACAACCCGAACAAAGAGTTAATTGGTCAAGGGATAGGAAATAGTATCGCTTCCATTTTTGGAGGAATACCAGGTGCGGGGGCAACGATAAGAACTGTTGTCAATGTCAATGCGGGTGGTAAAACGAAATTATCTGGAATGGTCTCCAGTATTCTATTATTAATCATTCTTTTAGCTGTTGGACCAGCTGCTTCAAAAATACCAGCTGCTGTTCTTGCAGGAATATTAATCACCGTAGGAATTGGAGTAATGGATTATAAAGGACTTCGTGCAATTCCATATATGCCGAAATCAGAGGTAATGATTATGCTTGTAGTACTTGTACTTTCTTCTGTATGGAACCTAGTATTTGCTGTAGGTATTGGCTTAGTAATTGCGTCTTTAATGTTCATGAAGAAAATTGGAGACATGACAGGACAAACATCCAATTTAAAAACGTTAGCAGAAGAGAAAGAATGGGAAGACGAACATGATTTTCCGAAAACATTAAAAGAGGAGGTCTACATCAAACACATTAAAGGACCTTTGTTTTTTGGGTCAACAAGTGACTTTCAGAATCTAATTCAGAAAATACCTGACACAAACGCTGCGTTGATTATTAGAATGGACAGAGTTCCTTACATTGATCAATCAGGCTTATATGTCCTAGAAGATGCCCTGGTAGAATTAACTCAAAAGGGAACTAAAATTCTACTCGTTAAACTGAATAAACAACCTCAATACATGTTAGAATCTATCGAAATAATCCCCGAACTTGTGCCTGAAGACATGATTTTTGAATCTTTTGAAGAATCATTGAAATGGATCAATGAAAATGTTAAAGATGAGTACTAGCATCTTTCGATTATCGAAATAAGAGAGAAGTTCTATAAACCTATCTTCGAGCCCAAACCTTTTATTCCATCAATGGTTTTTGTTTCATCGACATCAAACTTCTTACTGATAAGTAATGCTCCAGCTTTTACCTTGCCAGACAAACGAATTTTTAGCTTGTCTTTATTCGCAAAACGCAATACTTTAAACATTGCTCCATCAGCTAAGGTTAAGGTCATTGGAGCAGAAACGCGTGTTTCAGATTTGCGTTTCATTTTGATTTTCTTGTCCAAGTGAACTTTTCCCATGTACTGGTCTTCGATATACAAATCCAAGGTTGAAGGCTTCACTTTTATAGCAAATCCATTCTCATTAAAGATGTTTGCATCGACTGTCACCTGCAACTCTTTGCCGTCAAGTTTTCCAATTTTTAAATTTTCTCCGCCTCGAAATTCTGGCTCATAGAATGTGCAAGAAGTTGCTAAAAAGAAGGCTGTTAAGATGATTATTTTACTCGCATTGAGCTTACATCTAAATGAGTCTAACAGAGTGGCAAAATTTGTCGAAATGTTCATAGTTTTTTATTTATTAAAAAAATCATTGTTTCATTAAATCATTGAATCATTGTTTCATTGTTTCATTAACTCTGTATATGCAACGAAAAAATGCGGAATGGTTTCAATCCCCTTGTAAAAATTAAACAGACCGAAATGTTCATTTGGAGAATGAATGGCATCGCTATCCAATCCAAAGCCCATTAATATGGACTTTAACCCTAATTCTTTTTCAAACATCGCAACAATTGGAATAGAACCACCGCTTCTCACAGGAATCGGTTTCTTACCAAATGTATTCTCGTACGCAATACTTGCCGCTTTATACCCAATAGAATCTATTGGAGTTACAGCAGGTTCTCCTCCGTGATGAGGTGTAACTTTTACCTTTGTTCCCGCTGGAGCAATCGATTCAAAATGTTTTAAGAATAAATTCGTAATCTCTTCTGGTTCTTGATCTGGCACTAATCGCATTGAGATTTTTGCAAATGCTTGAGATGCAATAACTGTCTTTGCTCCTTGCCCTGTGTATCCACCCCAAATACCATTCACATCCAATGTTGGACGAATAGAACCTCTTTCCATTGTTGAATAACCAGCTTCTCCCATCACTTCGTCAATATCCAAAGCTTTGCAATAAGCTCCCTTGCTAAAAGGTGCCTTTGCCATTTCTGCTCTTTCTTCATCTGTTAAGCCAACCACTTTGTCATAGAATCCTGGAACGGTAATTTTGTTATTCTCATCGTGTAATGATGCAATCATTTTTGCGAGAATATTGATTGGATTCGCAACGCAACCTCCATATAGTCCAGAATGCAAATCTCTGTTTGGACCTGTCACTTCCACTTCTACGTAACTCAACCCACGAAGTCCTGTCGTGATAGAAGGAACATCATTGGCTAACATTCCTGTATCAGAAACCAGAATTACATCTGCCTTTAAACGTTCGTGATTATTCTGAACAAAAATGCCTAAGTTTTCACTCCCAACTTCTTCTTCCCCTTCAATCATAAACTTGACATTACAAGGCAATTCGTTGGTATTCATCATTGCTTCAAACGCCTTAACGTGCATGTACATTTGCCCTTTATCATCACAAGCACCACGAGCGAAAATTGCTCCTTCAGGATGAATATCCGTCTTTTTTATTACAGGTTCAAAAGCAGGGCTCGTCCATAAATCAATCGGATCTGCAGGTTGTACATCATAGTGACCATATACCAAAACAGTTGGCAAATTAACATCAAAAATTTTATCTCCATAAACAATTGGGTAACCAGCAGTTTCACATACTTCAATGTTTTCTGCACCAGCTTCTTTTAAACGATTTGCAACCATCTCTGCTGTAGCAAAGACATCTTTAGAAAAAGAGGGGTCTGCAGACACAGATGGTATTTTTAACAAGTCAATTAATTCATCAACGAACCGTTGCTTATTCTCAGAAATGTATTTTTGCGTAGTTTCCATTTGCTTACTTTTAAATTTTATCTGTCCAAAAATCGGTATTTTTTGTATAAAACAAGCTATATTCGTCTAAAATAAAATAGTGATGCAACTTTTATTGAAGAATGGAAGTCTTTACAGCATTAAACATTAATAATACTATATGAAAATGAAAACTCTATCAGCAATTATTTTAGTAGTTGTCTTATATACAACTAGTTTTGGACAGATTACGATAGATCCATCACCAACTGCAATTGACCTTGTTACAAATACATTAATTGGCCCTGGTTTAGTTACATCAAACATTACTTATACGGGTGCTAACGGACAAATTGGTTTTTTTGATGCCAACGGTTCTAATATTGGATTAGATTCTGGCGTTGTGATGTCTTCTGGAAACATTGTAGATATAGCTCCTCCAGCAAACCCAAACACAGACTTAAATGGCCCTGGAGATGCAGACGTGTTGGCAACAGCACAGTCGGTAACTTCAAATCCTTCTGCAGGAAGTATTACATCAACACATGATGCAGCAGTTTTAGAGTTTGACTTCGTGCCAACAGGTGATGTTGTGATTTTTCGATTTGTATTTGCATCTGAAGAATACACAACCTTTATTAACACTCAGTATAACGATGCATTTGGCTTTTATATATCAGGTGCTAACCCAGCAGGTGGAAACTATAATGTAGATAACCTTGCTCTTGTTCCTGGAACAACAGAGCCAATTACCATTTCTACAATATATCCAAACTTACCGGGATCAACTGGTCTAAACCAACAATATTATGGTCCTGCTCCTGTAGGACATTCTTTCAATGGATTTACAATTCCTATTGAAATTCGTTTTGATGTCATTTGCGATTCAACTTACCATTTGAAGTTTGCTGTAGCAGATTGTCAAGACGGGATTTTAGATACTGGAGTATTTTTAGAAGGAGGAAGTTTTCAAGCTGTTCCTGTAGATTTATCTTTAGAAACGAATATTGATGCCAGTCTTTTTGGTGATTCTGTAATTTTTGAAGGATGCGGAGTTGATGCTGATTTTGTTTTTACAAGACCATCTTGTCAATCAGGCGATTCATTGTGGGTAGAAGTTAATGTTGGTGGAATAGCAACCAACGGAGTTGATTATTCAACAATTCCTGATTCAGTATTGTTTCTTCCTGGAGAAACTGAAACTGTTGTTCCTTTTTCTGCTTTTCAAGACGGTGTATTTGAAGGTTATGAAGATGTAATTGTAACTGTAATAAGCATTTTACCTTCTGGAGACACGATTGTAACAACCGGAATCATTTGGCTATTTGATCAACCAAATGTTTCTGTTTTCGCTCATGATACCACTATTTATTGTTTACAAGATTCAATTGATATCCTAGCAGTAGGGTCTGATGGTGTTCCTGCGTATACATATACTTGGAATACCTCTTCAGATACAGTTAATACGATAACTGTTCCTGCAAATGTTAACGGAACAATTGATTATTATGTGACAATTACTGATGTTTGTGGGTTTACAGATAATGATACTTTAACAGTCATAGTGAATCAAACACTTGCTATTGATACATTAATTCAATACCCTGCAAGTGCTTGTTTACCGGATGGTGCAGTAAGCGCAATTGTTTCGGGAGACTCAACGTCAGCGACTACTCAACCTTTTTATCATTGGGTAAATCAAAGTGAGACTGATTCTATCGACGCTACAGTTTGGCAAGATATTCCTGCTGGATGGTACTACTTTACGGCAACAGATGATTTTTGTACAGTTAGTGATAGTGTTATGGTTGAAATTACACAACCTCCAATTGCACAGTTCTCTGCAAGTACAACTTCCGGTTGCGACCCTGTGAGTGTAACATTTACTAACTCTAGTCAAAATGCTAGCACTTACTTGTGGGATTTTGGAAATGGTAATACCATAAATGCAAATGACTTATCCAATCAATCTCAAACATTCAATTTCAGTTCTTTAGTAATGCTGGTAGCATACGATGCTAATTCATGTTCTGATACGGCATATGTTAACATCAGTGTTATCACTTGTGGCTGTATGGATCCTGAAGCTTTAAATTACAATCCTGCTGCTGTACAAGATGATGGTAATTGTGAATTCCCTTTACCGGAAGCGATTGCTCCGAATGTTATTACACCGAATGGAGATGGTGATAATGATGTATTCTATATTAAAACAAAAAATGCAGTAAGCATTGATGTTTCAATTGTGAATAGATGGGGGAATATCATGTATGAAAAAACGATTGACTTAACAATTCCAAATACACAAGAAGGGTGGAATGGATTCGTTAAATCTGGACTATATGCTGAAGAAGGAACCTACTTCTATAAGTACAAAGCAACTGGAATCAAAGGTGATACAATTGAAGGTCATGGATTCTTAGAGCTAGTTAGAGATTAGGACTTTAAATTCATCCTATTCACGGGGTGACTTATAGTCACCCCGTGAATAGGTAATTATTTCTAATACAAGAAGTTATGATAAGGATATCTTTCCTGAAAAATTATCTTCACTTCTTTGTAAAGAACATCTTTAAACTCTTCAATGTTTCCTTTATCAATTGCTGAAATGAATACGCATTTAGTGTCGTTCAATTTTGACATCCATGTCTTTTTTAAGTCTTCCAAAGAATAATTACAAGCCTCAACAGGAGTTAAGTCATCTTCATCTTTCTGTGTATAAGTAAACGCATCAACCTTGTTAAAAACGACAATTGTTGGCTTATCTGACTTATCTATTTCTGCCAAAGTTTCACAAACAACATTGTAATGGTCTTCAAAATTGGGGTGCGCAATATCTAATATATGCACCAATAAATCTGACTCTCTAACTTCATCTAATGTCGATTTGAATGAATCAACTAATTGATGTGGCAATTTTCGAATAAAACCAACCGTATCAGCCAATAAAAAAGGCAAATTCTGAATAACTACTTTTCTGACAGTCGTATCTAATGTTGCAAATAATTTATTCTCCGCAAAGACTTCTGACTTGCTCAGCATATTCATAACAGTACTTTTCCCTACGTTGGTATAACCAACCAATGCAACACGAACCAACTGTCCTCTATTTCCTCGTTGAACAGACTTTTGCTTATCTATTGCTTTTAGCTTTTTTTGTAAAGCCGAAATTTTATCTTGAATAATTCTTCTATCAATCTCAATTTGAGTTTCACCTGCACCACTTCGCATTCCAATTCCACCTTTTTCTCTGTCGAGGTGAGTCCACAATCGAGTTAACCTTGGTAAGAGGTATTGTAACCTTGCCAATTCAACTTGAGTTTTAGCACTTGCTGTTCGCGCTCTACTGGCAAAAATGTCCAGAATCAAATTATTTCTATCTAAGACTTTTATTTCTAAAATTCGCTCGATATTTCTCAACTGAGAAGGGGATAGTTCATCATCAAAAATGGCTAAATCAATGTCATTTGCATTAATATACATTCTCACTTCCTCTAGTTTTCCACTTCCTAAATAGGTTTTAGAATCTGGTTTCGAGATTTTCTGAAAGAATTTTTTATTCGTGTAAATCCCCGCAGTTTCAGCTAGAAATTCTAACTCATCAACGTATTCGGTTGCTTGGGCTTCAGTAACTCCCTGAGCAATGACACTAATTAGAATACAAGATTCCTTTCTGTCATCAATAGTAACGTGTCCTTGACTCATACCTTTATTCACTTAAAACCAAGCTCCACCTAGAGTTTCTCTAAATGGCCAAGGAATAGAAATTAAAACAATGATTAATCCAATGGTATAACTCACCATAATTTTACGATGCTTATCGCGAGTACCTTTTAATTTTTTTTCAGCTTTGCTTCTCCCCATTGTGATAACAGCAATTGCAATTATCATTAAGAGAATGTGCTCCATACCGAAGAAACGAAGTAAAGATTCTTTCATCCAACCTTCTACAAAATTTACTTTTGGAGAAATGAAATACAGTCCCAAACCAATCAGCAACTGAATGTGCATGAAAATCATCGCGAAAAGATTTAGCATCTTGTCTTTTTTAAGGTATTTCCCTGAATTTTGTGATTTAGCTGCATTGAAAATAGCAACGATCAATAATAATAAAGCAATCCATCTTAATCCAGAATGGGCATGAAGTAAAGCGCTGTGCATATTGTTTTTATTTACAAAAATAAGAAAATGGATGAGTAGTTGGTTTAGAATTCGAATAAGTGCTGACAATTACTTACTTTCACATAGCTAAAAATTGAAAAACGCCATGAGAATAATCTTAACTCTCCTTTTTGTCTCATTCATACTCACTGGGAATGCACAGATAAAACCCAATAACGGTGCAGCAACTTCTCGCCCTGCATTTTACGCATTAAAAAATGCAACCATTTATGTTTCTCCAACAGAAAAGCTTAGCAATGCAACTATCGTTATTAAAAACGAGAAAATTATAGCAGTTGGAAAAAATGTTCGAATTCCTAAAGATGCGGTTATCATTGATTGCAGAGAGAAAATTATTCTACCTGCATTTATTGAATTAAACGCTGAAATTGGACTCCCTGAACTTAAGAAAAAGAACTATACTGGAAGACCGCAATACGAAACATCCAAAAAAGGTGCTTACTATTGGAATGAAGCGATTCACCCAGAAGTAGATGCAAATTTAATGTATTCTCCAGACAGTAAAAAAAATGAAAAATTAATTGAAATGGGATTTGGCTTTGCCTTAACGCATCAACAAGATGGAGTTTCTCAAGGAAAAGGCGCTTTCGTTGCTTTAACAAATAATGAAATGGCATTGCTTTCTACTGAAAAAACTACCAGTTACTTTTCTTTGCGAAAAGGTGTTTCTAAGCAAGCATATCCATCATCTCAAATGGGATCCATTGCATTGTTACGTCAAACACTCTACGACGCACAGTGGTATAAGAATAATTCCGCTGAGAAAAACATCTCGTTGGAGAGTTTAAATAAGCAACTCTCCGAGAATTTAATTTTTGCGACAACAGATAAACTGGAAATTCTTCGCTCAAAAAAGATAGCTGATGAATTTGATTTGTCATTCAATTACATTGGTTCAGGAAATGAATATCAAATCATAGAGCAATTACAAGGGCTTAATTCTACCATCATTCTACCAATCAACTTTCCAAAAGCATATGATGTTGAGAATCCGTACGTTTCAAGACAAATTCCACTAAGCGATTTAAAACATTGGGAAATGGCACCGATGAACCCTCAAATTCTTCAACAACATGGAATTGATATCTGTATTTCTTCGATGAATCAAAAAAAATCAGATGACTTTTGGGAGAATTTACGCCTAACAATTCAGCATGGATTGTCAGTTGAAGAAGCTCTAAATGCATTGACTTTACAACCTTCAATAATTATTGGGGAATCCAGAAGTGTTGGCACACTTGACTCAGGAAAGTTTGCAAGTTTTATTATTTACGATAAAAACCCTTTTTTAGAAAAAGCGAAAATTCTCGAATCATGGATGATGGGGCAACAAAAAGTTCATTCAGTTGGCGTTAATAATCACCTTGCAGGGAAATACAATTTGATTATTAACAAAAAGAAATTTCCCATTGAAATTAAGGGTGATTCTAAAAAATATTCAGGGAAAATTACCTATCAATATCCTCTAGAGGAGTCATTCTCTGACACGACAGTAAAAATGTTAGTAAAAAGCACTGAAAACAATATTACTTTGCAATTTAACATCGCGGATTCTTCTTGGAAAGGAAGTGTAACCTTACAGGGTAAAAACAACCCTAAATTTGGCATTTTTGAAGGTGAAGGATTCTTGCCAACTGGAGAATGGGTAAAATGGACAGCTGTTAAAACGAAAAAAATAGACAGCGATAAAAAAGAGGTGGTTCCTACTGTTAAAGATTCTACCAATCATCTTTGGTTTCCAAATACTGCTTATGGTTTTGATTCAATTCCAGAAAGAGAAACAATAGTCATTGAGAATGCAACTGTCTGGACCAACGAAACAGAAGGTATTCTCAAAAATGCAACAATCATTCTCCAAGATGGGAAGATTTCATTTGTTGGAACAGGAAATTACAGAACACCAAATGGCGCAAAAGTAATTGATGCAAAAGGAAAGCATGTAACTTCCGGAATCATTGACGAGCATTCTCACATTGCTATTTCGAAAGGTGTTAATGAAAGTGGACAAGCAATTTCTGCAGAAGTAAGAATTGGAGATGTAATTAATCCTGACGATATTAATATTTACAGGCAGCTGTCAGGTGGTGTAACCGCTTCGCAACTTCTACATGGCTCTGCTAATCCAATTGGTGGGCAATCTGCATTAATAAAGTTAAAATGGGGACGCACTGCTGAAGAAATGTTGATTCCGAATGCAGATGGGTTTATCAAATTTGCCTTGGGAGAGAATGTGAAACAATCAAATTGGGGAGCTGCTAACAAAGTTCGATTTCCACAAACAAGAATGGGAGTTGAACAATTATTTATTGATGGGTTTTCTAGAGCAACAGCTTATAAAAAAGAATGGTCAAACTTCAAAAAGAATGGTGGAACAACTCCCCGGTTCGATTTAGAATTAGAAACTTTAAACGAAATATTGCAAAGCAAACGATTCATTACTTGTCATTCGTACGTCCAATCTGAAATCAATATGTTGATGCATGTTGCCGACTCTTTCGATTTCACTATCAATACTTTTACGCATATTTTAGAAGGATATAAACTCGCTGATAAAATGGTAAAGCATGGAGTTGGTGGTTCAACTTTCTCTGACTGGTGGGCATA
>JAJRQP010000037.1 GCA_024280195.1 Bacteroidota bacterium
CAGTAAAAATAGAAGGGAATGACTTAGCAGTAAAAGAATTGAAAGTTGGAGAAGCTTATACCATCAATGATATTCTTTTTGGGACTAATTCTTATGACCTCAATAAGAAATCTAAATTTATTCTGCGAGGTTTTGCAAGGTTCTTAAAAGAAAATGGATCTATCAAAGTCGCTATTCAAGGTCATACTGATGACATTGGTGATGACGCAATAAACATGCTTCTTTCTGAGCAGCGTGCGCAAGAAGTGAAAAAGTACCTTGTAGGTCTTGATATTATCGAAGGTCGTTTGTCTGCAAAGGGATATGGTGAGACACAGCCGAAGTTACCTAATACAAATGCAATCAATCGTGCAAAAAACAGAAGGACTGATTTCGTAATTGAAGGAATGTAGTTGTTTGATAACCAACAAATAAAGATATATTTGCAATTTGAAGCAAACAGTATGTTTAAGAAATATAAAATTCAATTTTTCCTTCTTCTCTTCCTCTTAATTGGTGGGGTATTTATTCAAATACTCGTAACAAATCAAGAAAATGCCGAAAAACAAAGAATACAAGCTGAACTACAGAAGTCGCATGAAGAGGTTGTTTTAAGAATTGAGACTGGTATTAATGTTTATGCAACAGTCGTTTCTTCCATTCGGTCTTACATCCGAAACAGTGAATCATTTCCTTCAGAATTACAACTTCAATCTTATTTAAAGGATTTGGTGTCTGAAATTGATTTTAATGATTCAATTGTTTTGTCATTTGTGGATACAGCACATAATTTCAAATACGTTGTGACTCCTTATCAAATTGATCCAGCAGGATTAAAAGGTAAAAATGTGAAAGACTTTCGTTCAAAAGAAGAAATAACTAAATTAGATGAATTGATGAAATCTGAAGAGATTCTCTTATATTCTCCTATCAATTTGCATGAAGGTTGGGCAGCTTTTCCTTTTGATTTTACAGCAACTGATAACAAAGGAGTTGTTCATGGCTATATTGCTCCAGTTCTTAGTGTGAAATATTTACTCAGTTATTCCTATAAATCTAATGATGACAGCTTATTTGTGCATCAGTTTTCTGACGGGAATGGGGTTGACTTCTCTAGAGAGGTTGTTTACGATAACACTCGTATTTATAATAATAGAAGAGATGATCAGTTTTATCTTAATTTCAACATTGATAAAAGTCAGTTTGTGTACAGCGACATTGATTTTTATGGACTTAAACTAACTGTTGGAACAGCTTACAAGACCGATTTTATTCCTAGTAATAGGTTAGCATGGACAACCTACTTCTGGTACTTTTTACTTTGTTTGTTTACCCTAGTTTTTTTATTTCAATATGCAAAGAATAATAAGTTGAGACTAGAGAATAAAGAGGCATTTATAGCAATAGAAAATCAAAACGTTGAATTAGCAAGCAATCTTGAAAACACACAGGTATTGATTAAAGAAGTACATCATCGTGTCAAGAACAACATGCAAATCATGACGAGTTTGATGAATTTACAAAGTAATGAATCTAATAATGAGGAGGTAACAGAGGTTTTAGAAATTTGTAAAGGGAGAATTCAATCTATGGCGTTGGTGCATGAAAAATTGTATAGCAATAAGAGTCTTGCCTCTATTCGTGTCAAAGATTACGTTGAGCTTTTAGTCGGTTATATTGAGCATGCATTTGATTCTGAAAATTCTAATCCTGAAAAGAGAATTGTTATCGATGCTGAATTATTTTTGAATACCAACACGATGATTCCGTTAGGATTAATTTTAAATGAACTATTGACCAATTCTTACAAACATGCTTTTGGAGAAAGTAATGATGAGTGGTTAGAAATTAGCATTTCAAAGGAAGGCAATGCATATGTGTTAACATACAGTGATAGTGGACCAGGTGTTCCAGAAGGGATTAATCATCTAGAAAGTGAATCGCTGGGTGTAGAGTTAATTCACATGCTTACTGAGCAGCTGAATGGAGATGTTAGTTACAGTAGTGAATTATCTAATGCATATAAAATTAACTTTGAGAAGATTGATAATTAAATCAAAAATCAATTTTTGAAAAGTTTAGATCAACAGGAGTTTTAATACCAGGAATCATCCCATTATCGCTGTATTGCCAATGAATAATTTCTTCGTCTTGAAATCGAGATTCTTTGGTGCTGTAGTTGGCGACCCAGAATTTGTATCCTTGAAATGATTTCTTCATAAACTCGATATACATATTATAAGAAGTGTAAATGATTGGTAGTCGTCCTGTTTCTTTTTCAATGTATTCTAACCAAATTCTCATTTGTAAAGTAAGTTGCTGGTTACTAGTACCTTCAATTTCTGCATCTAGTACAGGAGGTAAATCATTTTTTTGAAGTTGATAATTTTTTAGAAAGTGAATGGCTTGTTTTTTTGCATCTTTTTTTGGCAAGAAAAAGTGATAAGCACCATGTGGAATGTTTTTGCTTAGTAGAATTTCTCTGTTTCGATTCCATTGGGTATCAACATGATTTATGCCTTCTGTAGCTTTGCAATAGACAAATGATATCAAGGAGTCTGAAAAGCTAAGTACTTCATCCCACTCAATTTTTTCTTGATGATGTGAAATGTCAATACCATAACTTACAAAAGAGGATGGAAGTTCAATAAAATTCATCGCAGCAGGTTTATGATTAATTCTATTCCAAATATAATATCCAGAAGGAAGAAGCATAGCAATGAATAGAATCGCTAGGTAGGAATTACGGTTAGATCTTTTTTTCTTCTTTGCCACAGAATCAACTTTGGAGAATTGAAGGTACAAAAAAAGCCTTTCCGAAATCGAAAAGGCTTTAAATATTTTGTTTGAGGATTACTTCTTCGTAATTGCTCTTCTTTTTTCCTTGATACGAGCAGATTTACCAGTTCTTTCTCTAAAGTAAAAGATACGAGCTCTACGTACACGTCCAGCTTTATTGATCACAATGTTTTCAATAAATGGAGAGGAAATTGGGAAGATACGTTCTACACCAACATTTCCAGACATCTTACGAACTGTAAAAGTACCAGTTGCTTCTCCTCTGCGTTGCAATACAACTCCTTGGAATTGCTGAATACGCTCTTTATTTCCCTCTCTAATCTTGTATGAAACAGTAATTGTATCTCCAGCTTGGAAGCTTGGAAGATCATTTGTTCCAATTAATTCGTTTTCAATCTCTTTAATATAATCCATGTCGCTTAATTTCAAATTCTCCGCTTAAAACGGGGTGCAATATTACGAATATTTTCTGATATCACCATCTATTCGTAACTTTTTTTGACAAAATTACACTATTTTTTTTCATCTACAAGATTATTGTCATCCGAACTCATTTTTTATAGGTAGAACGCTGATGACACTGATTATTATGATTAAGGTTGATTGTTAAGGATACGTACTTATGATTTTTCTCGATACATTGCTTCTTTCCAATGTCTTTCTCTTATAATTTTCAGGTCATAATCCTTTTTTATCATAATAATCAGTGTCATCAGCGTTCTATTTTACTATTTTTGAGGAAAATTAATACGAATTACAATGTCAATTCACAAAGAAGTTAAGAAAGTAACAACTCACGTTCTGCAAAGAATGAAAGATGAAGGGGAGAAAATCAGTATGCTAACGGGATACGATTTTTCAATGGCGAAAATTATTGATTCTGCAGGGATTGATGTGATACTTGTTGGAGATTCTGCTTCCAATGTGATGGCGGGACATGAAACGACGCTCCCAATTACCTTAGATCAAATGATTTATCATGCATCTTCAGTTGTTAGAGCAGTAGAACGTTCGTTGGTTGTTGTAGATATGCCTTTTGGTTCGTATCAAGGAAATTCTTTGGAAGCATTATCGAGTGCTATTCGCATTATGAAAGAATCGGGAGGACATGCCATCAAAATGGAAGGTGGAGAAGAAATTATTGAGTCAATCAATAGAATTCTAACTGCTGGAATTCCGGTAATGGGGCATCTTGGATTAACACCTCAGTCAATTTATAAGTTCGGAACCTATGTTGTGAGAGCAAAGGAAGGCGAAGAAGCAGAACGTTTAATTTCTGATGCTAAATTGTTAGAGGAAGCAGGTTGTTTCGCAATTGTTTTAGAAAAAATCCCAGCAGCATTAGCAGAGAAAGTTGCCAAAGAAGTCAGAATTCCAATCATCGGCATCGGAGCAGGTGGTGGAGTAGATGGACAAGTTCTCGTGGTTCACGACATGCTCGGAATTAACAATGAATTCAATCCTCGTTTCTTAAGAAAGTACCATAATTTATACAAAGAAATGCACAATTCTTTCGAGCAATATATTGACGATGTGAAGTCAGGAGATTTTCCGAATGAAGGGGAGCAGTATTGAAAATGACTCGCTGCGCTCTCGATTGTTCGACTCGCTTCGCTTTTGACTGTTCGACTTGTTGTTGCTCCGGATGATTTTAGTTTTTTTTTTTTTTTTGATTTCACTGATTGATGTGATATTTTTCTTTAACTTAAATAAGAAAGACGAATATGACACACAATTACAAGAAGCTATTGTTTTGGCAGAAGAGCAAAGAATTAAGTATTGATATTTATAAAATAACGAAAGAATTTCCTGAGGATGAGCGTTTTGGATTAATCAGTCAAATGAGAAGATGTTCCGTTTCTATTGCTTCAAATATTGCGGAAGGTTCATCGAGGAGTTCAATTAAAGATTTCAAGCGTTTTCTAGACATATCAATGGGTTCTATTTATGAATTAGAAGTGCAACTGATGATTTCAAATGAAGTTGGTTATATTAGCACTATTAAAACCAACGAATTGATGCTAAAAATTAAGTCATTAATAGAATTGATGTCAAAGTTCAAATCAACCTTGCGATAATGGAGTCGAAAAGTCAAAAAGTCAACCTGTCAAGAACGCAGCGAGTCGAAAGCGCAGCGAGTCAAAAGCGAAGCGTATCGAAAGCGAAGCGTATCAAATTATTACATCTCGACAACCATACCATCGTCATCAATAAACGTTCTTCCGACATCGTGCAAGGCGATAAAACCGGCGATGAACCCCTCGTTGATAAAGTAAAAACCTTTTTAAAGAAAGAATTTAATAAGCCGGGTAATGTTTTTTGCGGGGTCGTACATCGATTAGACCGACCAACAAGCGGAGCCATTGTTTTTGCAAGAACAAGCAAGGCATTATCACGTTTAAATGAGCAATTCAGAGAACAATCAACCAAGAAAGTTTATTGGGCAGTGGTAGAAAGTAAACCTGCGCAAAAGCAAGGAAGGTTGATACATTATTTAAAGAAAAACGAAAAGCAAAATAAATCCTACGCTTCAGAAAACGAAACGCCAGGTTCTAAAAAAGCGATTCTGTCTTATAAACTCATTGCATCTTCTGACAAATACTATTTACTAGAAATAGAATTGGAAACAGGAAGGCATCATCAAATCCGTTGCCAGTTAGGAACGATTGATTGTATCATTAAAGGCGATGTAAAATACGGAGCCAGACGTTCTAACAAAGATGCGTCCATTCATTTGCACGCAAGAAAGTTGTCGTTTATTCATCCTACAACAAAGGAGGAAATAAAAATAACGGCTCCTGTGCCAGAGGAACCGTTGTGGAAGTTTTTTGAGGGGTGTATATAGGTTTCGCTTCAGCGAAGCTAATTTGTTGCTATTAACTAAATGTTATCGCAAGCAAGTCCCATCGGGACGCAACCTCTATACACCCATACTTATACCATCTGCTTGTAGCTACAGCGTAGCGAAACCTAGAAATATTATTTTTGTACATCCATATTAAGATCCTGTTGCTGGTATTTCTGAATTAGAATAACAAGGAAATATAACCGCCATAATTTCTCTTCTAAACACTCGCATTTCTTTCCGTTGCTTCTGCTCCAAATAATCTTTTCGTTCTAAAAACAACCAATCCATTTCGTCTTTAATTCTCATTGGTTTTCTGATGCGTTTTTTATTCAGTTGCTTAATACTTGCATCGAGTTGTTTTTCGGTAACTCTTTTCATTTCAATAGTACCTAATTCTCCGCCGTTAAAGGTTTGCTTTTGGAAATATTCATAACCGTCTTCAGTAACACCAACTATCCCAATGTCATAAATGATATCATCATTGAGCGGGTAATCAAATTTTCCGTTGCTACCACTTATTCTTTGGTAGCTATTTAACTGATGCGGAAACAAATAAGCATACAACTTGATGTATTTGTCAGCATTGGGAACTTCAATAGAGAAATCATTGTAGGTAATTTTAACTCGTTTACCAGAAACAGGGTCTATCATATCCAAAGAAGTTCTGTTGACTGTTGCTTCCCAAACATACGCATCGATGTTCTTAATTGTACCTTGTGGACTGTGGTAGATAGTTAGACCAACGGTTTTGCCTATTTGTTTGCGTACATTTCTCATGTTAAAGTTGAATTCTTCGAGCAATGCTTCACTTTCTCTCTTGTATTTACGCGTAGTTTCTTCTGTTCGAGACTTATTTACCTTCTTGTCCCATTTATTTCTCCGGTTTTTCTCCTTGTCCGCATTTCTTTTTGCTTTGTCTTTTAATGCAAGAATTCCTTTTTGGTAGAATTCTTCTAAGGCTTTAAGATGAGGATTATTTGGGTTCACTGCTCCAACATTCTCTAATGCAAATTGCTCAAAGGAGGAGTACCCCATCGCAACTACCTCTTTGTCTATTTGAGAAATAGGTTTGTTGAGTTGTTTCGTGTATTTTCTAAGAACTGCATTATTGCACGTAGAATGAATGGCACGCATACGTTTCTCAAAGTCTCTTGTGGCGAGGTTGGTGTTGTTGAATTTATTCTTCCAGAAAGCAAGGACGGAAGAGGGGAGGATGTAGTTTGGAACTCCATCGTTTTCTACTAAAAAGTCGTCATAATCAGCAGGTTTAGAGTCAGGAAATGTTTCTCTATAGACCGTATCTCGTCTAAAATACTTAAAATCTCTTTCCCAATTAGGTCCATTCTTCCATGTAGAAAGGCGATGAGCTTCTATTTCAGACATACTATTGTCAATAGGCGGATTGCCTGAATATAAAAACAAGTTTTCTTCAGGGGTAACCATTCTTTGTGGGACTTTGCCCATGTGCGATATATATCCATTTTTTGAGCTTGTATAATTATTTTCTATAGGCGCAAAACTCAAATACAAACTATCTCTTTTTTTCTTCTTTTTACTCCATTTGATTTCATCCAAATGCTTTTCATAACCCACAGGATAAAAATCCAACTCACTCATCTTTGCAGAAACAGGTATCTTAGCAAGCGGTTCAGGGTTTTGCCAATCAATGCTTCCATCGGCAAGTTTTACTCCATCAAATAATTGCATGTCCTTTTTGTATTCATCTACGGGGACTTGCATGTAAACGCCCATTTCTGGGTTAATGTCTAATCGTTCTCCATCTGTGGTGAAGGCCTCAAAAGAGAACATGCCTTGCGTTTCTAGCAATCGGTCGCCTGACATCGTGCTCAGTCCACTTTTCAC
>JAJRQP010000038.1 GCA_024280195.1 Bacteroidota bacterium
GCACTCGGTATTGCAATCCTAATTTCTCCAACAATCTTTTCACGTGTTCCATCATTTCTTCCAAAGCTGCTTCAGAATTACTTGGATGCTCTACACGAACAATTTCCACTTTATCAAATTGATGCAAACGGTTCAATCCTCGTACATCTTTCCCGTAAGAACCTGCTTCTCTCCTGAAACAAGGAGTATACCCTGTTATTTTAATAGAAAAATCATCATTTGGAAGAATTACATTTCTGTAAATGTTAGTTAATGGAACCTCAGCCGTTGGAATTAGGTATAAATCATCAACTGGCATATAGTACATTTGTCCTTCTTTATCTGGAAGTTGACCTGTTCCCAGTGCAGAAGCTTCATTCACAACTAAAGGCGCTTGATGTTCTACATAACCTGCTTTATCGGCTTCATCTAGGAAGAAAGAAATCAATGCTCGTTGCAATTTTGCGCCTTTTCCAATGTACATCGGGAAACCTGCACCTGTAATTTTAACACCTAGTTCAAAATCAATGAGGTTGAATTTACTCGCAATATCCCAATGAGGCATCGGTTTAAAATTGAAGCTTGGCTCTTCACCTGATTCAAAAATCGTTTCATTATCTTGTTCACTCTTACCCGCTTTTACCAATTCATTTGGAACATTGGGTAATTGGAACATCAACTCAGTGATTTCATTTTGCAAAGCATCAACCTTTTCTTTCAAGGCGTTTTCTTCCTCCTTAAGGACAGAAGTCTGTGCTTTTGCTTCATTCGCCTCTTGTGCCTTTCCTTCTTTAAAAAGAATACCAATTTGTTTAGAGATTTGATTCATTTGAGAAGCAACATCTTCCAATTTTGCTTTTTCAGCACGCCATTGTTCATCTTTAGAAAGAACATTTGCAACAATTTCGGAAGCATCAAAATGACGTTTCTTTAATCCTTCAATGACACTTTCTTTTTCTGTTCTTAAACGTTGAATCTCTAACATTTGGTTTGTTTTTTTGGCAAATTTAATTATTCTTTACAAAAAAAGGCGAACTCCATCCCGATAATCATCGGGGCGGAATTCGCCTTTATAATAATTTGACGTTCTATTTACGCTTCCGCAGTCTCAAAAGGGACTACTGATACAAATGAACGATTGTTTCTTTTCTTACGGAATTCTACAGTACCATCAGTCAATGCGAATAAAGTATGATCTTTACCCATTCCAACATTTACACCTGGATGATGTTGTGTTCCTCTTTGACGAACGATAATGTTACCAGCAATTGCTGCTTGTCCACCAAAAATTTTCACTCCTAATCGCTTACTTTCTGATTCACGACCATTTTTAGAACTACCGACTCCTTTCTTATGTGCCATTTTCTTAAAATTTTATCTTCGAATAAATCGAAGCGATTAATTACGCTTTAATATCTGTAATCGTTATTGCTGTATAGCTCTGACGATGTCCATTCTTTTTCTTGTAACCCTTTCTTCTATTCTTTCTGAATACGATTACTTTGTCTCCTTTTACGTGTGCTTCTACTTTTGCAGAAACTTTTGCACCTTTTATAGCTGGGGCGCCTAATTGAACCTTACCATCGTTTTCAACAAGAAGAACTTTATCGAAAGATATTTTCTTTCCTTCTTCTGCATCTAAACGGTGGACAAAGATCTTTTGGTCTTTTTGCACTTTAAACTGCTGCCCTGCTATCTCCACTATTGCGTACATATAGCTATTGTTTTTTAATTATTATTAATCCAAAATGGAGGACAAAGATACAGGTTTTAGTTAACAATACAATGTTAATGAGTATTTTTTTTAGGTACAACCTGCTTTTTTCCTAAAAAATTAGCGATAAACACTCCTAATAATACAATTCCCATCGCAATAATTTGATACCACCCTATTCTTTCTCCGAAATACAAACCGATTACAACCGCAACAATTGGAATGAGATAGGTTACACTTGTTGCAAACAATACAGAAGAGATTGATATCATTTTATTAAACAATATCAATGCAATTGCCGTTCCTACAACACTCAATATAGATATATAAAACAACCCCTGAAAGGCAAACTCGTTTGTTTCTATAACATAGAAGACATCACTTTTGTACCCTATGATTATACTTGGTAAAAGAATAATCATAAAAGCCAAAGCAGCCAATTCAACACTTTTCAGGTGAGGTAACTTATATTTTATGGTGTTAACACTTATCGCGTAGCAGAATGTTGCAATTACTACAGCAAAAATGTGTGACCACTCCCCTTTTACTTCAAAATTCTTTCCTGAAACCATCAACAAAACAACTCCAACAACACCAACCGCAACACCTAATAATTGAAGTTTATTCAAGCGTTCTTTAAATAAAAAGAAACCAATTGTTAGTGCAAAAATCGGCGTAAAACTGTTCATCATCCCAGCTAAACCGGAAGAAACACCCGTTTCTGCATAGGTAAATAAATAGGCTGGGAAAAAATTGCCGCACAAACCGACAATCAATAGAAAAAGAAAAGTTTTGAAATTCTTAAGTTGTGAAATAGCTTTAAAAGCAAACGGTAGTAAAACAACCCCTGCTATCACCATTCTTATTGACGCGACTTGAACGTCAGAAAAGATTGGCTGGCCAGAAGTCGTAAACATCCCTCTTTTCATTAAAATAAAAGAACTCCCCCAAATCAATGAGAGGGTAACTAAATACAACCACGCTTTACTTTCTTTTGACATGGAAACAAAAGTAATCATAAGAATTTAGTCACGATACGAATAACTCGTCAGTTAACAATTAGTGAAAGTTTTCAACACCATTAATCAACTCTACCACTTTTTACCACTTTACAAAAACTTGCTAAAGCCTTTTATTATTGATACTTTTACATCTATAAGTGTAACCTTTTGTTATTAACAACGTCTATACTTATCAACAATGTGAAATCTAGTGGTAAAAAGTGGTAAATATCTACTATTTTTACAACTATTAAAATCGTTATGGCAGGATTAGTAGGTGAATTTGAAGTTAAACTGGACGCTAAAGGGCGTTTCATGTTTCCTTCCGGGTTACGGAAGCAACTTCCACCTGCGTGTCAACGAGATTTCATGTTGAATAAAGGTTTTGAGGATTGCCTAACGCTGTTCCCACTTACAGATTGGGAAAAAATCAGTAAAAAGCTTTCTAAAATGAACTTATTCAAACCAAAAAACAGAATGTTCTACCGACTGTTCCATCAAGGAGCCAAGCTGGTTAGTCTTGACAAAGCAGGGAGAGCATTGATTCCAGTTAATCACATGGAACGCGTTGGTTTGAAACAAGAAGCTATGCTTATTGCATACAACGACAGAATTGAAATCTGGGACAAGTCCAAGTACTTCGAAATGATCGAAGGCTCCATAGCGGATTTTGCTGATTTAGCAGATGAAGTAATGGGAGATTTGGAAAATGGAGAATAATCAAGACTATCACATACCAGTATTACTGAAAGACTGCATCGATGCACTAAGCATAGATCCAAACGGAACTTATATTGACGTTACTTTTGGTGGTGGAGGTCATTCTCAAGAGATTTTTAAACTTCTTTCAGAAAAAGGACAGCTTATTTCTTTTGATCAAGATAAAGATGCGGAGAAGAACGCATGGGAAGCATCCAACTTTCATTTTGTTGCAGCAAACTTCGAGCATATCAGCAACCACTTAAGAATGCTCGGAATTAAACAAGTCGATGGAATTCTTGCAGACCTAGGAGTATCATCTCACCAATTTGATGAAATTTCAAGAGGATTCTCTTTTAGAGGAGACGCTAAATTAGATATGCGAATGAATCAAAATGCTGAATTGTCAGCTGCGGATTTAATCAATAACTATGAAGAAGCAGAATTAGTTCGTGTTTTTAGCAGTTATGGAGAGGTTAAGAACTCTCGTAAATTGGCTTCAACAATCATTGCCGCAAGGTCTTCGAAGAAAATTAAAACAACAGGAGAGTTTACCACGGTAATAGAGCATTGCGCTCCAAAATACAAAGAACACAAATATTTCGCGCAAGTCTTTCAAGCAATTAGAATTGAAGTTAATAGTGAAATGAGAGCACTCGAATCATTCTTAACGCAATGTGAAAAAATAATTAAACCTGGAGGGAAACTTGTTGTCATGTCTTATCATTCTTTAGAAGACAGACTTGTTAAGAACTATATGAAACGTGGTTCTCTCTCTGGAGAAATTACAAAAGACTTTTACGGCAATGTATTGAAACCATTTACAGAGGTTGTGAGGAAACCAATCACACCATCTGATGAGGAAATAGAACGCAACAGTAGAGCGCGTAGTGCCAAACTAAGAATAGCAGAGCGAAATGGAGAATGAATTCATCGACAGAGCAATGCAGGATGCGAAGGAAACCGAAAAGAAGAAAACGGCAGCGAAAAAAGCATCTAGAAACTCTTCCAAAAAGAAGAGTAAAGGACCGAGCACCTTTGTTCAAATTCTAAATGGTGACTTCTTAACAAAGGAGTTTATGTTGAAGAATTTAAACTTCATTTTCTTCATCATGTTTCTACTGCTATTGGTTGTTGGAAAAGGATACTACGGCAAAAAACTGTCCGCAGATGTGCAAAAAACGCAACGAGAACTAGATGAAGCAACATCTGATTATTTCGAAGCAAAAGCAGAACTGGAAGAAAAGACAAGACGAACAGAATTAGTACAGAAGTTAGAGCAAACAGGATTGAAGGAAACTGTAAACCCAACAAAAGTAATACGTGTCAAAAAAGAAGAGCAAGAATAACTAAACAAATGACAACAGAGAAAAAAGACATATACTGGAGAGCTTACCTGATTTATTTCGGGTTTGTCATCTTGATGTTGGTTGTTTTTATTAAAACAATTAGCATTCAATTTGGTAGCGGCACAACCGTATATTCTTCTTCTAATGAGTCTGGTGAGAAAATGCCGACAAGAATCACCAAACGAACTCCTCGTCGTGGACAGATTTTAGATGCCAACTACACACCTCTTGTTACCTCTGTTTCTTTTTACGACATCCACATGGATCCAACTGTTATCAAGGAGAAATTATTCAACGAAGATATTTCTAACCTTTGCAACGAACTGGCTGAACTCTTCCCAAACAAAACAGCGAGAGAATACGAAGTTTACATCAAGAAAGGTCGAGCTGAGAAAAAAAGATACCTTCTATTAAAAAAGAAAGCATCAAACATTGAACGCAAGAAACTGCACAAAATGCCAATTTTCAAAGAGGGTAGATTTAAAGGTGGCCTCATTGATAATGAAGAAACAATCATCAGAAAAAGACCTCACGGAGAA
>JAJRQP010000039.1 GCA_024280195.1 Bacteroidota bacterium
CAACATTTTGCTTTCAAAAATTTCAAGAATTACGATGCTGAAATGTGGGAAGAAATTCAAGCAGCTGTTCCTCGAAGAGTCACTGAACTCCCTTGTGAAATTATTGGTTCTGACATAGATGCTGAATCAGTGACTCGAACAAGAAGAAATCTTCGTGCTTTGCCAATCGGACGTTTTATAAAGACGAGTGTAGATGATTTTAAGGATGTTAAAAAGGTTGGCGATACAGGTGTGGTAGTTACTAATCCTCCTTATGGTGAAAGAATGGGCGAGGAAGTTGAAGAAATGTATGAAGTGTTAGGTGATTGGATGAAAACAGAAATGAAAGGATTTGATTGTTGGGTTCTGTCTTCTAATATGGATGCATTTAAAGAGTTAGGGTTGCGGCCAGACAGGAAAATTAAAGTGTTCAATGGCGATTTAGAATGTTCATTTAGAAAATTCTCTATTTATGAAGGTTCTAAAAAAGGGAAATACATGAATAAGCCAGAGAAGGGATAGATTAAAAATAGATCATAAAAAAAACCGACATTGAATTTCAATGTCGGTTTTTTAAGTTTTAAATAATTGGAAGTTGACTATCTATTTTTGATTTCAACAAATGATCGAGCATTTTCTCCAGTATAAATCTGTCTTGGGCGACCAATTGGTTCATTATTTTTTCTCATTTCACTCCATTGAGCAATCCATCCTGGTAAACGACCGATAGAGAACATTACTGTAAACATTTCAGTTGGAATACCAATTGCTTTGTAGATAATTCCTGAATAGAAATCAACATTTGGATACAAATTTCTTGCTTTAAAGTATTCGTCTTCTAAGGCAACTTTTTCTAATTTCTTGGCAATGGCTAAAAGTGGATCATCTATTCCCATTTGCTCAAGAACATTATCACAAGCAACTTTTATAATCGTTGCACGAGGATCGAAGTTTTTATAAACTCTATGACCAAACCCCATTAATCGGAAAGAATCAGATTTATCTTTTGCTTTCGCAACCCACTTGTCAACATCTCCACCATCGTTGTGAATTTGCTCTAACATTTCAATAACTGCCTGGTTTGCTCCTCCATGTAAAGGTCCCCATAGTGCTGAGATTCCAGCAGAAATAGATGCGTAAAGATTTGCATGAGAAGAACCAACTAAACGAACAGTTGAAGTAGAACAATTTTGCTCGTGATCAGCATGTAAAATCAGTAATTTATTCAATGCAGAAACAACCGTTTTGTCAACTTTGTATTCTGAAGTAGGCATTGCGAACATCATTGATAAGAAATTCTCACAGTAATCTAAATCGTTTTGAGGATAAACTACTGGGTGGCGCATTGAGTTTTTGTAAGACCATGCCGCCAATGTTGGCAACTTTGCAATCAAACGATGAATTGTTAAATCAATTGCTTCTTCGTCTCTGTCTTGATCCAGTGATTCTGGATAGAATGTAGATAACGAACATACCATAGAAGAAAGAACTCCCATTGGGTGAGCTTTTGCAGGATACGCTTCAAAGAATTGCTTCATGTCCTCATGCACCAAAGTGTGATTAGTGATAGAATGAGTAAAAGCTTTGTATTCTTCATCTGTTGGTAATTCTCCATAAATTACTAAATAAGCAACCTCTAAGAAATCTGCCTTGTCAGCAAGTTCTTCAATTGAATAACCTCTATAACGAAGAATTCCATTCTCACCATCTAAATAAGTAATTGCACTTTTAGTACTACCTGTGTTTTTAAAACCTGGATCGATTGTGATATAACCACCAGTTGAACCTCTCAGTTTACCAATGTCAATTCCTTTCTCGTTTTCTGTACCTTCAATTATCGGTAACTCATATGTTTGACCGTTTAACTCTAATTTTGCAATTTCACTCATTTTTCTCTAATCTATTTTTGGTGTAAAAATTTTCAACGCGTAATATAATACATCATTTCTAATATTACAAGCTTTTAGAGGAGTGAATTTAAAAAATCTTACAAGTTTTCTAAAGTAAAGTTCAGCATCATGTTAAAAAGATGATTACGTGTGTTGCCTCCGTAAATTCCATGATTTTTATTTGGGTAGATAAATAGGTCAAATTGTTTATTCTTTTCTACTAAGGAATTGACCATTTCTAAAGTGTTTTGATAATGAACGTTATCGTCTCCAGATCCGTGAATTAAAAGATACTTCCCTTTTAGTTTGTCTGTAAAGTTAATTGGAGAATTTTGGTCATATCCATCAGGATTCTCTTGTGGAGTCCTCATAAAACGTTCAGTGTAAATATTATCATAGTACCTCCAGTTGGTGACAGGAGCAACCGCAATCCCCATTTTAAAGTAGTCTGCTCCTTTGGTCATTGCGAGTGAAGTCATAAAGCCACCATAACTCCAACCCATGATCCCTATTCTGCTAGCATCTACATAATCATAAGTTTGTAGTTCTTTTGCAACGGCAATAAAATCTTCCGTTTCTAGCTTTCCTAGTTGAAGGTAGGTCATTTTTTTAAAATCAGCTCCTCTGTACATTGTTCCTCTTGGGTCAACAGAAATAACAATGTATCCTTTTTGAGCAAGTAGTTGATGGTACATGTAATTCATCCCTCCCCATTCATCAACAACCATATTTGAACCTGGTCCACCATATATGTTAATATATACGGGATATTTTTTTGAGGAGTCAAAATTTGCAGGTTTTATCATCCATCCATTCAATTCGATCTTAGCACCTTTAAATTTAAGAAATTCCTTTTTTGGTAAATTATAATTACTGAGTCGTTCTTTTAATCTAGAGTTATCTTCTAAAACAGCTAGTTCTTTGCCGTTATTGTCACACAGTAAAAAAGTCGGAGGAGTATTTGCATCCGAATGTGTTTTAATGAAGAATTTCATTCCATTTGAAAAATCAGCATTGGAAACTCCGTTACTTTCACTGATTAGTTTTTTCTTCTTTCCAGAGATAGAGATTTTATAAATCCCCTTACTCATTGGGTTTTGTTCTGCAGAAGTGTAATAGATAGTTGCCTTTTCTTCGTTAACACCTAAGAATTCAATTACATCCCAATCACCTTTAGTGATTTGTTTCGATTCTCCACCTAAACACAATTCATAGATGTGATTGTGTCCATCTATTTCACTTGTTCTGAGAATTGTTTTGCCATCTTCAAGAATGAGTAAGTTGTCATCAATCTCTACGTAAGTTTCAGAAATCTCTTCAAAAAAAGAAGAAGAAGTAGGTAAGTTGTTTTCAATGCGAACTTTATGGTATTTTAAATGATTTTGATGTCTGTTAAGTGTTTGGAGAATCAATAAGTTCTCTTTATTAGACCATTTCAGTCTTGGTATGTACTCATATTCACCAAGGTCAATTGTGTGACTCGTCTTTGTTACTAAAGAATACAGGTGAGCAGTGACAGTAGAATTGTCTTCTCCTGCTTTAGGGTATTTGAATTCGTGAGGAGTAGGGTATAGCTCGTTAAAAAACATCATTGTAAACTCTGTCACATCTTTCTCATTGAATTTTAAATAAGCAATGTTTTTACTATCAGGAGACCATCCGTAAGCTTTTGTAATAGCAAATTCTTCTTCGTAAACCCAATCGGTTGTTCCATTAATGACTTCATTATTCTTACCATCAGTTGTTACTTCAGTTACTTTTCCAGAACCAATGTCCTTAATGTATAGGTTGTTTTGATAAATGTAAGAAACCATTTTTCCATCAGGGGAATATTGCGCTAACGTTTGAGGCTGTCTTTCTTTGTCCAATGCTTGTAACTTATTTGTTTTTAAATCTAATAGATAATGCACAGCGGTATAGCTTCTTCTATATATACTTTTGGTTTCGGTTTCTAAAAGTGCTTTAGTTTCCTCTTTATTAAAGGAGTATCCTTTGAGGTTGATACTTTTTAAAGCATCTGCTGAAATAATAACCTCTCCATTTCCTTCGTAGCTAGAGAATAAGTGCTTGGTGATGCTAGGTCCATTCTCTGTTTGGGTTATTTTTGAAAAGTAATTGCCATCATTCATGGATTCGAAACCATTTATAGAAGCGCCAAAGAATTCATAATTTTTCCAAATTTTTTCAACGGTAATTTCTTGACTGAATAAAGTTGTTCCCAACATTAAAGAAATTGCAAATAATATAAATTTTATAATCATTTATCTTTTTTTTCTAAATGTAGGAAATATTGAAGTTTGAATAGAGAATTGTTTAAAATAGTTTCAGATTGTTAATAAAAACTTAATATTAGTATTCTTTTTTTGTTGTATATTTGTACAGAATCACATCTGTGTTGTCCTAGAAGCTCTATAAGTTGCTAAAACCTCAGGTGTTGTAGAACATAATTTGAATAAAGTTAAATGACGTAAATAAAAGTAACAAGGGATCTTTCAAAGAGTTTTAACCCAACGTTCTGTAATATTTATTCGTCTTCGTTCTAAGTAAACAAGTAATTTATCAACCCCAAAAAAAGTAAGTATGAAAAAAACACTACTAATTTTAACGACCGTAATTGGTTCAATGACTTTCGCGCAAGATTGCTCGGATTTATTTATCTCTGAATACGTAGAGGGATGGAGTAATAACAAAGCACTAGAGATTTACAACCCAACATCAGCTTCTATTGATTTAAGTCAATATGTAGTTATTCGTTATTCTAATGGCTCAAGCACTGCAACAGCTGCAAATGCTATTCAATTGATAGGGATGGTTGCATCATATGATGTACATGTTGCTACACTTGATAAAACTGATCCTAATGGAACAGGTCAAAATGCTCCAATTTGGGATTCTTTACAAATTAGAACTGATGAGTTCTATTGCCCAAGTTATCCTACATCGAATGCTTTTTATTGGAATGGTGATGATGCTGTTGTTTTAGCAAAAGGTTTAGCTAACGATCCACTTAGTTGGGTGTTGGTTGATGTTTTTGGGAAAATTGGAGAAGATCCAGGTTCTTCGTGGACAACAGGAATTGATCCAAATGGACAAAATTATATTACTGCAGCAGGTGGAGATGACTTAACGAAAGATCATTCGTTGATTCGTAAGCCTTCAGTTTTGAAAGGTGTTGTAAATCCTATTATAGTTGAGTTTAATGCGTTAGCAGAATACGATTCAATTCCACCAGTTTACAAGGTGATTACTGCTACAGATACATTGACGTATGGTAATTGGAATACTTTAGGGTGGCATTATTGTCATTGTAATGTAGCCGGAGTTAGTGAAGTTTCATTAAGCAATGTATCTATTTTTCCAAATCCATCTAATGGTGATTTTTACATCAAAGGAATTAACGATTTTACGACAATTTCAGTTGTGAACTCTTTAGGACAAAACGTAAAAACAATTAATGATAATACCAAGTCAATCGTTAAGCTTTCAATGGATGCTTATAAAGGTGTTTACTTTGTTAAGTTAACAGCTAAGAATGGTGAAGTAATTACCAAAAGAATTATTGTTAAATAACACAATTATTATTAATAAAAAGAGGTCGATACATTTTTCGACCTCTTTTTTTGACTTGTAAAACATGAAATCAATTCTCTTCCTTATAACTTTAACTACTTCATTGTTCTCTTTTTCTCAAACTGCAACAGTAAGTGGTAAAGTGATCGATAATACTGCTAAGCAACCAGTTGTTGGAGCAAAGATTATCTTATCTGCTAAGTACAGGGCAATCTCAGACCTTGATGGTAACTATGTAATTAAAAATGTCCCATTTGGTGAATACAACATGCTAATCACAATGATATCTTTTGATTCAGTTAAGGTGAAGTTAAATATTGATCAAGCAGACTTTGTTTATGAAGTATTATTAGGTGGTAGTCAAGAAATAGAAGAGATGAGTGTAATTGGAAACTTAGCTCAAGATAGAAAAACACCAGTTGCTGTTAGTACAATAGGTAAGAAAGAAATTACAGAAGAATTGGGTTCTCAAGATTTACCAATGATTTTAAATTCAAAACCAGGTGTTCACGCAACACAACAAGGTGGTGGAGATGGAGATGCTCGAATAACTATTCGTGGATTTAGCCAGCGAAATGTTGGAGTCATGATAGATGGAGTTCCTGTAAATGACATGGAGAATGGTTGGGTTTATTGGTCAAATTGGTTTGGATTAGATGCGATTACATCTCAAGTACAATTACAAAGAGGATTAGGAGCAACAAAATTAGCGCTTCCATCAGTTGGTGGTACAATGAATATTCTGACACAAAAGACAGGTGGGAAAAGAGAGATCAAAGTTCGACAAGAATATGGGACAGGAACTTTTTTAAGAACGTCTTTATCTTATAAATCTGGAACCTTGAAAAAGGGATGGGGAATTTTATTCGCAGGGTCCTATAAACAAGGAAAAGGTTGGGTAGATGGTTTAAACACTCAAGGAGCATTTTATTATTTAAAAGTACAAAAAAAATTAGGGAATCACGTTTTATCATTAAGCGGATTTGGTGCGCCACAAAAGCACGGACAAAGATCATATAATCAACAAATAGAATATTGGGATGCTGATTACGCAAGAAAAAATGGCGTAACAGATTTTGATACTACAAATATGAATTATGGTCGAAGACACAATCAGCATTGGGGCTATTATACAGATAGTGCAACTGGTAAGAAAACCTTAATGAATGAACGATTGAATCAGTTTCATAAGCCGCAAATTACATTGAAAGACTTTTGGAGGGTAAATAAAAAGCTTTCCTGGTCCAATATTGCATACATTTCTATTGGTAGAGGTGGAGGACAAAGATACTATGGTTCTTCTTCTACTATCGTTCGTGATTCTGCAGGTCAAATTAACTGGAATCAAATAGAATATAATAATCAATGGAAAACTTTGTTTGGAAGTGTTTATTCAACAGCTGATGCAGCATATGACCCTACATTATTGAAGTCTACTCAAATATTAAGTGCATCTGTAAATAATCACATGTGGATTGGAGCTCTTTCACAATTCGATTATAAAGCAAACGATAAGTGGAAAATTGCTGGAGGTTTGGATTATAGATGGTACAAAGGGACTCATTTTGTGGAAATTAAAAGTTTATTAGGTGGAGACTATTTTATTAGTGCGACAGACAATAGCTCAGAAACACCAATGAAGGTTGTTGGAGATAAAATATCTGATGCTTCTAAACCATATCAAAATCATCGTGATGGTTTCGTTCAATGGGCAGGCGCTTTTGGACAAGCTGAATATTCTTATGGAAGATGGACTGGATTTATCAACCTTTCTGGTGTAGCTAATGGTTATAAGGGAGTTGATTACTTTAAGAAAAAAACATTGCAAGTTGGTGATTCACTCGTGGAAATAGGTTACAATGACACCGTAAATTATAATGGACAAGTTATCACACGTGATACGGAAGGTCTTGAATACGATAATACAGGATGGATTTGGAAAATGGGGGGTACAGCAAAAGCTGGTGTAAACTTTAACGTTACAGAGAAATCAAATGTGTTTGTTAATATTGGTTATTTAAGTAGAACTCCTCAATACAGTAATGTTGTCGATAATAATACGAATGAGTTCTATGTTGAAATTCAAAATGAAAACATTTATGCCTTTGAAGCTGGTTATGGTTTTAGAAGTAAAAAAGTGAGTGCAAACTTAAATGGCTATTATACTATATGGAAAAATAAACCTTTCCCTTTTGGCGTGTTAGTCCCAGATCCTAATGATCCAACGGAGTTTGTTCGTGCAAATGTAAACGGAATGGATGCATTACACATGGGGGCTGAACTAGATGTCTCATATAAAGTACTAAAAAACCTTACATTAGAAGGAATGGCTAGTATTGGAGATTGGACTTGGCAATCAAGTGAAACAATTGATGTTGTTGGAACTAAATTTACTTTTGACGCAAAAGGAGTACATGTTGGTGATGCAGCTCAATCTACTTATGCAGGTGCTATTAGGTATTCTCCAATAAAAAGAGGTTACATCAAGCTTAAGTATACATTCTTCGATCGTTACTACAGTAATTTCAATCCATTTAACTTAACAGGTGCTGATGGAGGTAGAGAATCATGGATAATTCCTTCTTATGGATTGATGAGTATTCATGCTGGTTATAGATTCAAATTTGAAAAAACAAGTTTAAGCCTTAGAGGTAATGTATTTAACGTCTTGAATTCATTTTATATTTCTGATGCTACAAATAATAGAAATGGAACTGGTTTTGACGCGAACTCTGCTGGAGTTTTTATGGGGCAGGGTCTTAGGTTCAATGTTTCTGTCGGATTCCAATTTTAATAATAAATCAACTAAACTTTAAAATATGAAAAAAATAATTTTAATCGTTTCAGCAGTTGCTTTTGCGCTAGGCTTAAATGCTCAAACGGATATAGCAAATGCTCGAACTTTTGGCTTAGGTCAAACGGTAACAGTAACAGGTGTTGTTACAAATGGAAGTGAATTTGGACAAATTAGATACATGCAAGATAACACTGCGGGTATTGCTGGATACGGCGGGCCGGTAACTGGAGCTGTAAGAGGAGATTCTGTTACAATTACAGGGCCTTTAATTGAGTTCGCAGGTCTTTTGGAGGTTTCGACGGTTGCCAGCATGGTTAATCACGGTCAAGCTGTAGTTCAACCAGTACCATTGCAAGTGCCTATTCCAACTGTTGGAGAACTTTTAGAGTCTCAATTAGTAGAGATTCAAAATGTTACTTTTACTGCTGGAGGTGTATTTCCTAGTAATGGGAATGTTCAAGTAACTGATGGTACAAATCTATTGGATGTGAGAATTAACTCTGGCACGAACCTCGTAGGGACAGCTATTCCATCAGGACCAGTTACAATCACAGCACTTGTTGGTCAGTACAATACAGATTACCAAGTACTCCCCAGAGATTTGAATGATATTGTACCTTATGTAGCACCAGCATTTGAAATAAATGTACTAGTTGAAGGTGCGACTGTGTTGCACAATGGGAATTATTTTGTTGGAAATACAGCTGTAACAAATGTTGTTATTGAGAATTTAGGTTCTACCGATTTAATTATTTCAGGAAGTATGTTTACAGGTGTAAATGCAGTAGATTTTTCTTCCAATATTGCGGCTACAACAATTGCAGGAGGATCAACTCAAGCTTTTACAGTGAATTATACTGCATCAGGAATCGGCTCTCATTTTGCTGCAATCGAAATTGGATCAAATGATACAGATGAAAATCCATACATAATCAATTTTGAAGGAGCGGGAACTGATAACCTTTCTTCAGAACCAACTGCAAATGCTACAGCTTTAACTTTCCCTGTATTAGAAGCGTATACATTAGGAGGTCAATACACGGCAGGAACAGGAGCAACAAAATACGTTGTTCTTTGGAAGAATGGAAGTGCAATTACAGGAGTTCCTGTAGATGGAGCATCTTATATGAGAGGTGATGTTATTGGTGATGCGACTGTTGCGTATATTGGTGCAGGAACTTCATTTACTCCAAGAGGAATTATTGCAAATCAAGATTATTATTTCGCTGTTTATGCTTTTAATGGACAAGGTGGTTTTGAGAATTATTTAACAACAACTCCTGCAACTGCTAATACAACAAGTTTAGGTGCTAATATTGCTTCTTATTATGGTGCTATTAATTCTCAATCAGCTTCATTGATTACTGATCTATCAACTCTTGTGAATCCTCATACCTTTATTTCTTATTTCCTATACAAGCAAACAATGATGTCGGATTTCGAAATTAGAGATACAATTAATGGTCAATCAGTTGTAACATGTGCTTATTCTGGAGAAAACATTGTATTTAATGACCCTTTTGATTGGTCAGCATTAGGTTACAGTAGAGAGCATACGCTTCCTCATACTTGGATGCACACTTTTCCAGCGGATAATCCAGAAAAGCCTGAATATACGGATCAGCATAATTTGTATCCAACAAATTTAGCAGAAGCAAATCAACCAAGAAGTAATCATCCTCTTGGAGTTGTTACTGGAGCAATTTCTCAATCTTATTTAGAAGGAAAGCGTGGATTAGATGCTAACGGTATGACTGTCTATGAACCACGAGATGCACAAAAAGGAAATGCCGCAAGAGCAATTATGTATATGGTTGTTACCTATGGTTTTAATTTGAATGGTGATCCAGATGCAATAGACCAAGATCAAGATCTATTAAAAACATGGCATTATGCAGATTTACCAGATGATTACGAAATAGCAAGACATGAGTATATTTTTAATTTGCAAGGAAATAGAAATCCTTTCATCGATTCTGTAGAATTTGCTTGTCACATCGATTTTGACAACTTATTATACCTTGGACCAGATTGTTCTGTTCTGAATACTGTTGAGTTATCAGAGAATTCAGTATCAGTATATCCGATTCCTGCAACTAGTTATATAACGATTAGTGCAGATGAGCAGATTACTTCTATTAAAATGATTGATATGCAAGGAAGAACAGTTTTGACAGACGCAAACGTTTCTTTATCAAAATTGAATCTAGATGTTTCATCCGTTCAATCAGGAAGTTATATAATTCGAGTTACTACTGTTAAAGGCTCAATTCAAAGAAAAGTGATCATTGAATAATGTTAAAATTTAGTATCATAATTTTATGTGGAGCAGGTCTTTTGGCCTGCTCTTCTGTTAATACCCTTTCGGTAAAGAATGAGCAAGTTTCCATAACGAAAGAATACGCAAAAGAAAATAGGATTGACAGTATCGTTTCTCCCTACAGAACAGAATTAAATAAAGAAATGTTGGAGGTTATTGCTCATGCTCCAAAAAATTTCGAAAG
>JAJRQP010000040.1 GCA_024280195.1 Bacteroidota bacterium
GTAGTAGATGAATATGGAGGAACTGCTGGAATCATTACCATAGAAGATGTGATTGAAGAAATTTTCGGTGAGATTGAGGATGAACATGACAACGAAGGGCTTTTGGAAGAGAAAATTTCGGACAAAGAATTTCGTTTTTCAGCGAGAATAGACATTGATTATTTAGTAGATGAGTATGAGTTAAAAATTGATGTAGGCGAAGAATATGAGACCTTAGGAGGATTTGTTATTCATCAACTGGAAGAAATTCCTAAAGCTGGCACAGAGTTAGAGGTGAATGAAATTAAATTCTTGGTAGAAGAAGTAAGTGATACCAGAATTGAAATTATTCGAGTTACTTTATAAATGATTGTGCAACTAAAAAATAGCCTTTTCTTATTGTTTTTATTGATGACCAGTTTTTCTTTTTCTCAAGAGAAAAAATGCGTTATTGTGGGCAGTCTTCCTGTAGAATTAAAAGAAGCATCTGGTTTAGAGTTACTCAACGACTCTACTTTTATAGCCATCAATGACGGAGGAAATAAAGCGGAGTTATTTCTTTTAAACTTAGATGGTTCTTTGCAAAGAAAAGTAACTGTCTTGAAAGAAAAAAATCACGACTGGGAAGACCTTACTTCTGATGGAGAATTTTTGTACATCGCAGATTTTGGCAACAACAATAACACGCGAAAAAACTTGCGTGTTTTAAAAGTAAATATAGAAGACATTACAACGAAAAAAGAAGTAGTTGCAGAGAAAATTTATTTCAATTATATAGAGCAAGTTTCTTTTCCACCTAAAAAAGAAGAGATGAATTTTGATGCAGAAGCAATCGTTTGCATCGGTGATTCTTTGCTTATTCTTACGAAAACAAATACGGTTCCATGGACGGGTAAAAGCCAATTATATTACCTGTCAAAAACACCAGGAATTTATAGCATTAAAAAATCAGGAGAACTCTTTATTGGTTCAAATGGATGGTACATTGATGCAATTACTGCGGCAGATTATTTGGATAACAAACTCGTTGTAACAACCTATAATCGCCTTTTAACATTTAATTTTGCGAATAACAATGTAAAATTGATAAAAAAACTTTCTTTTTCAGAGCTTACCCAGAAAGAAGGAGTTCTTTTTAAAAGTGCGGATGAAGTTTTTATCGTAGATGAAAATTCCAGGTTTTTAGGAGGAGGAAATCTATTTAAAATAAAATAAAAAGATGCTAAACATTAACCAATTTGAAGCCGTAATTTTTGACATGGACGGAGTGTTAATTGACTCTGAACCTTTATGGAAAATTGCCATGGAAGAATCCTTTCATTCGGTAGGTTGTCAATTAACTAGAAAAGATTTTGGTAAAACAGTAGGGCTTCGAATTGATGAGGTCATTGAGTTTTGGCACAATGAAGTTGGGTGGAAAAATGTCACGCCAAAAGAATTGGAAAACAAAATAGTTGACCGAATGGTTGAACTTATTTCTGCCAATGGAGAACCTTTAAAAGGCGTTGTTAATACCCTTAATTTTCTGAAAGAAAAAGGATTAAAAATAGGTCTTGCTACATCCTCTTATTCTGTGTTAATTGAAGCAGTTTTAACAACGATTAATTTGCGTGAAAAATTTGATTTTGTTCATTCTGCGGAAGACGAAGATTTTGGAAAACCACACCCAGCAGTTTACATGACAGTTGCAAAAAAACTAGGTGTCAAACCTCAAAAATGTTTGGTAATTGAAGATTCTTTAAACGGAATTATTTCTGGAAAATCAGCACAAATGAAAGTTGTTTGCATTCCCGAAAAAACGCATTCTCCCGAACCAAAATTGATTTTAGCAGACTACCATTTTGAGGATATGAGTGAAATGTTGAAGGAAATTAGTCTTTAATCCCTATTCTTTTTAAGAATTCAGTTACCTTTGTTTTAACCAAATTTAATTTATCATGAAAACAATAATTATAAGTTTAGTATTTGCAATAGCATCTACTTTTTCACAAGCGCAAGATTTTAAAAAAGGAGGTAATTACGTTACCGCAGGATATGGAATTGATGTCGCAAGTGGTTTATCAGGAACCGTAATAGGTATCGGTTTAGGACCAATTATGTTAACATATGAGCGCGGAATTACAGATGTTTTAGGAATAGGAAGAATTGGTGCTGGAGGAGGTGTTGCGACATCTTTTTATAGTTACAACTCTACATCTGTGTTTTTCTCAACTTATGAAAACAAATACAGAACAACTAGAATTACTCCATTTATCAGAGGGACATATCATTTTGAATTTGATATTGAAAAACTAGATGTTTATGCAGGAGTTGGAGTTGGAGTAAACATTGATTCAGAAAAAGACCGTTATTTTATAAATGGAGTACTTCAGTCGGAAACAAAAAACTCAAGAGTTAGACCTGTTCATTACATTGTTGCGGGAGTTAGATATTATTTCACAGATGCCTTTGGTGTTTACTTAGAATTAGGAGATGGTATCGCTAATGTAAATGGCGGTGTTGTATTTTCTTTTTAGAAAAGAATAAAAGTTAAGGAAACGCTCGATTTGTCGGGCGTTTTTTATGCCAAAGACTTTCTGTAAAAATCAAAAATAGAAGGAGTGATAAGTTTTTTTGATTTCTCAATGCGCTTCGGTTCGATTTCTAAAAAACTGTGCGAAGATTTATATTCATATCCTAAGCGTTGATACCAGTTTTTCAGAATAATTTTATTATCAATTTCAAAATTCTTGGCTTTAAGAATAACTAACTCCATGTGTAGGGCACCGTTGTTTTTTGCAATGTTCTCTACATGGTTAATTAATGCACGACCAATTCCAAACCCTTTATAATTAAAGTCGACTGCAAGAAGTCCAAAAGAATAGGTCTCCGCATTAATTTTGTGAAAATGAATGCAACCTACAATGACGTTGTCTTTTTTTGCAAAGAAAACTTCCTTTTTCTCAATTAGAATTTGATATTCTTCTTTACTTATTCGAAAGTAATTCTCTCCCCAAATTTCAATTTCAGTTTGTGCATAAGCGTTGATTAGAATAGAGTACGTAGTATTAAACTCTCCGGAATCAATCTTACATTTTGCTTGTTCAATTACAATCATTTTAGTGTTTTATTTCTTCTGTTGTGAGTTGATAACCTTGTACTTTAAAGTCGTCGAAATAAAGGGCATTCTTATCTTTATTCCAAACAGCAAAGCTTAAAGAGTCTAATTGAAAGTCATCAGGAATAGTTGCAAATAGTTGAACAGTGTACCAATCATCATTTGTTTTTTCAAAATCCCAACTCGCATGATAATAAGGAATACTGTCACTTCCTTCTAAAATGAAGACGATGCCTTCAGGGTTTGTGACCTTGGCAGAAATAAAAATTCTATTGATAGAATCCACGGCAATTTTTCGATCAAAAAAGTATTCACTTTGATTGATAAATAAAGATTTTTTTCCTTGAAAAGGTTGTTTAGTTGACAGTTTTCCTGTTTTAAAGCCGCTTTGTTTTACTGTTTCAAAATCTATCAATGAACGGTAAACCGTGTCTAAAACAGCAACAGTATTAACGTAATTTCCTATCACTGCTTGGTCGTAAACGGGGTGTTCTAATTTCAACTGATAGGTTTGCGGAACTTGATCGGTATTAAAAACACTCCAGTAGGCAGATGAAGTCATAGAATCATAGTGAATAATCCCCATTCTGTAAAAATTGGCTTGTCGATAAGAAAGTTTACTGAACCAAAAAACGGTGAAAACGAGTGTTATCCGAAGAAGCCAGTTTTTCTTGTAAAGGAAGTTGATCATTTCTGCTAAAGGAAATAAAAGGATAGGGTAGAGGTTTATCATTGCCCGATTTCCAAAACCAATGTACCACCAACACCACCAAGATGAAATGACATAATAATTAAGAACAAATATTGCCAAAACTGCCCATCGGTATTTAGTATTCTTCTTGTAAAGAAAAAACCCGAGGATAGACAGAAGCATTAGAGGGCTGTATATCAACCATCCGTTTCTATAACTAAAAGCGACATCTAGTAAATGAGGTTGTAGAAAGAAAAATGATTCTCCCGTGTAGGAGAAATAGAGGTATTCTCCAAAAATATAATGGAAGTATAAGAATTGAGGAAGAAAAATAAGAAAAGCACAAGCAATCATCGTCAATAGCATCCATTTTTTAGAGAATAGAAGAGTCATCCTTTCTTTAAATGATGCAATTGACGTGACATAAAATAAAGGAATGAGTAAGAGGTAAAACACATCCGTTGGGCGAATTAGGATGAATAACCCTGCAGACAAGCCAATTAGTATTGTCCACTTATAACTCGGTTTTTTAAGCCAAACAGCACACCCATAGACAAAAAAGACAATGAGAGAGAAGCTATAACCATGCGACAACCCTAATTCTAATCCGAAGTAATAAATAAGATTGGTGCCAATGAAAATAATAGGTAAAACGATTGCCGTAATAATATCATCGAAGAAAAGGAGTAATAGTTTTCTACTAAAATAAAGCCCAAAGAAAAAAAAGAAAAAGGAAGCAAAAACGATTGCGTTTTGGTAGGGCTTGGAGTAACCGTCCGCGGTGTATCCAAGAGGTTCTGCTAAAGAGTCTGCAACGAAGAAAAAAGGAGAATAAACAATGGCTAACCCACAGGTATATTTGATGTAATTCTTGCCATTTTCAGCAGGCAACACCCAGATTTGACTTTCTTTGTTTTCGTCGATGTATTTTGACAAATCTTTGAAGGCTAAATCGTCATTTATGAAAAGTCCTGGTAGATAAGCGTAGTATCCTTTTACATCTGAACTGATTGTTTTTTTATTGAGGACATCATTGGAATACAAGGATGTCGCAACAACAATTATAACGAGCAAGCTTGCAATAAAAGAGAAGGGGTTTTTAAGAATTTTTTGACGCATAGTTATGCTACCAAAGGTATTGATATTATTCAATAAAAAAAGGTTTCAAATCGTATGATTGAAACCTTTAATTGATTCTGCTTGAACTTTCTGGCATTTTAGTTTGCTTTAAATGTCAATTGTTGAATGTATAGTAAGTAAGCTTCTAATGATCCATTTAACATCAATTGAACTGCGTTTGTTTTTTTGTTGTTTTTCATGACTTGAGTTTTTAAGTGTTTGTACAGAGGGTAAGACAAACAGTGTGCCAAGAAAACAAAACACCACATAAATAACTGGCTTACAAGCGTTTATGCTCTAGTAAAATATCATTTTCCCACAAGCACTTAATTTTCTTAGAAGACTTTAAAGTACAAATTCCTTCACCATGTTTTTTATTATTCTCCCAATTTCCAGTGTAAGAGCTACCATCCTTTGTGATGTAGGTTCCCATTCCATTTTTCATGTTGAATTGGTATTCTCCTGTGTATTTATCTCCATTAGGATAGCTTCTTGTTGCAACTCCATGGAAGTTATTGTTTAAAAATTCTCCAACGTATTTGCCTCCGTCTTTCCATTTAAAAACTCCGCTCCCATTCTTTTGTCCGTTTTTAAAGTATCCTTTATAGTAATTCCCGTTTGCATAGTAAAATTCTCCAGAACCATTTTTCTGTCCATTTTTAAATTGACCGATGTATTTATCCCCGTTTTTATACGTTCTAGTTGCAAAACCATGGAACATTCCGTGTAAAAATTCCCCATTGTATTCTCCCCCATTTTTCCAAATAAATTTTCCTTGACCCTCTCTTACACCGTTGTTAAATTCTCCAACGTATTTATTTCCGTTTTGAAACACGAATTCACCTAGGCCATGTTTCATTCCATTTTTCCATTCTCCAGAATAAACAGCTCCTGAGGTGTAAGAAAAGATACCCATTCCATGCTTCATTCCATTTTTGTAATATCCATCATAAATATTTCCGTTGGCAGAAGTATATTTTCCTTTTCCACTTTTCGAGAAGTTTTTTAGTTGCCCAACATAAACGTCCCCATTTTCGTAGGTATAGGTTCCTGACCCTTCAATTATTCCTTCAAAAAAATCTCCTTTGTAATTGCTTTTGTTTTTGTAAAATATTTGCCCTTTTCCATGCGGGGTTCCATTTACCCAATGTCCAATGTATTTTTCTCCATCACTGTTCACATAGGTTCCTATACCGTCTTCACAGTTGCCATAGATGCAATTAGCAGTAGAATCACAGCTTAAAAAAACGAGGAATAAAAAGGATAGAAATATTCTCATAAAGGTAATAAACGAAAAAAAACGGAAAAGCTTACACGGGAGAGGGGGAATCTCTAGTATAATTCTGTAATGAGGATTAATTATTTATAATTTGTATAGGCCGCTTTTAGTGAGTTTTTAATTCTGTTACGCAGAACTCTAGGTTTTATCACTTCAATTGATTTACCAAAGCCTAGAACAAGTCGTTCTAATTCATAATTTAGATGAAGTTTAACCTGAATTAGAATGCTACCATCTTGGTATCTTTTGATAATTTGTTGCGAATGGTGTAGTGGTTTTGTAATTACATAAGGTGCATTCATTCGATCTATTTTTAGTTCTATTTCCATTAAGTTTTCATTGTTGAGAACAGTTACTCCAAAAGTGTTTTTATAATACTCATCTCCATTAAATGGTTCATTGAGGTAGTCTGTATCTAAATCATAGTCTATTGAAATCATTCTATCTAAAGCAAGTGTCATGATTGTACCTTCTTTCTTTTTCTTACCTACAAGAAACCATCTATTATTGAATTCTTTAAGAATAAATGGATGAAAATTAATGACTTGTTCTTTTCTTGCTTTAAAAGACCTGTAGGTAATATTAAGGCATATTTTTTTTAATATTGATTGGTAAAGTAAATCCAAATGTTCTAAACCTTTTAACTCTTCGTTTTTGTCTAAATGGATAATTGCTGTTTGATGCGTTCGTTCTGTATAGACTTTGTCTTCTAATTTTTGAATAATCCCCCCTAATTCTGAAAATAAAGAGAAATCTTTGAATTGTTTCAACATTTCTACCGTTTCAGAAAGAACATTCATATCGTTTTCTGTTAATGGTATATCTGTAATAGAGTAATTCTCATCTTTGTATTTATAGAATTTTTTATCGTATACAATAATTGGAGCGTTATAACCTAGTTTATCGCTTCTCATTAGTTGAAGATCTAATTGAACACTTCGTTTGCTTACATTAACATCTCTTCCTTCATACTCATAGAGCGCATCTGAACATTCTTCAATGAGATCGTTAAGAGTCCATTTTCTATAATGATTCTGGAGACATTTGTCAATAGTTTTGTATCTAATAAGTGCATTTTTATTTAAAGCCATGGATGAAAAATACATATTATAATTAACTACGCAAAATCATTGCGCAGTTAATTATAACCTTTGTTGTGTCATAAGGGAAATGGTACTGGAAAGATGGGTGCCATTTCCCCACAAATAAAAAATTATGAAAGAATTTAAAATAATAAATGGAAGAGATCTAATTGAATTGGGATTTATTCCTGACAGATGGTTTAGAGAAGCTATTGATTTTATAAATGAATCTGAATTAATAGGAGATGAACGAAAGGCCTATTTAAAGCAATTTGAAAACGGTCCCTTACAAGAGCTGTTAGAATCACCTATAAAATATTCAGTTAATATTAAAGCAGAAAATGAGTTGGAAGCGTCTAATCTAGCATCTGTGATAGAAACAATGAATGAGGTAATGCGAACACCTACCGTGGTTGATGGCTCAATAATGCCTGACTCATGTCCAACAGGTTCTGTAGGTACGATTCCTGTAGGGGGTGTTGTTGTTACAAAAAATGCGATACACCCCGGAATGCATAGTGCAGATATTTGTTGCTCAGTTTATTTAACAGATTTTGGTAAAGTAGATCCGAAGTTAATTTTGGATGCGGCACATTCCATAACGCATTTTGGACCAGGAGGAAGGGATCGTGCTAATCAATTTCATTTTCCAACTGAACTTTTAAAAGCTTTTGAGGGAAATAGATTATTAAATGAGCAACAAATGGTTTCAGCGGCTCGTTCACACTTGGGAACTCAAGGTGATGGAAATCATTTCTTATTTGTTGGTAAATCAAAAAAAACAGGCAATACTATGATGATTACTCATCATGGTTCAAGGGGGGTTGGCGCTCGTCTTTTTACTAAGGGAATGCGGATAGCAGAAAAGTTTCGTCAGAAATTATCTCCGGCAACTTTAAAACAAAATGCTTGGATACCTTTTGACACAGAAGAAGGTCAGACTTATTGGGATGCTTTACAAATTATACGTTCATGGACGAAAGAAAATCATTCTTGTATCCATCGAGCTACGGCTGTAAAGGCAGGGATTGAAATTGAAAATCAATTTTGGAATGAACATAATTTTGTATTTAAAGAAGGTGATTTATTTTATCACGCAAAAGGTGCAACACCATTAAACGAGAAGTTTATGCCAGATATTACAGGACCCCGATTGATTCCTTTAAATATGGCTGAACCAATTTTAATAGTTGAAGGAGAATCAACCGCAAACAATTTAGGATTTGCTCCTCATGGTGCCGGCAGAAACACAAGTAGAACAAAACACAAGAAGTCAAAAGCAAATAAAACGATTGAAGAAGTTTTTATAGAAGAAACTAACGGGTTAGATGTTCGTTTTTACTCTAATGAAATAGACATTTCTGAATTACCTTCTGCGTATAAAAATGCAAAAGCAGTAAGGGAACAAATGGATGAATTTGGTTTAGGGAATATAATTGATGAGGTAATGCCATATGGTTCAATTATGGCAGGTGATTGGAAGAAAAATGCTCCATGGAGAGTAAAAAAAAGATTAAAAATGCAAAAAATGAAGAAGTAGAACCTTCTATTTTCTAGATTAATTTGCACCGACAAAATGAACAATAGAAAAAGAATTAAAATGGAATATCAAACAATACATTTAACTAAAAACTTTAGCCAGAATAATTTATTGATCCAGCCTTGTTTGGTTCAATTAAACTATAATTATTTACCGCAAATAAAAAACGAGAAGATTGAATAGACTGTGAAGAAATACAAACACAGAATAATCAAGCGTCTCAAAACAGAGATGCTTTTTTTTGCAGTAAAAAAGACAAGGGGTCCGATTGGCTAAGATGGTGGGTTTTAAATCCATTTTTTATGAGTTCGAACCTCATTCTTGTCTCAAAAATTTCTGGGAGAATAACAATGGTTGTTTGCCCGCTTTGGATGCGGGAGGTTGTAGGTTCGAATCCTTCCTCTCAGACAAATTGCCCTGTGGTGTAATGGCAGCACACAAGACTTTGATTCTTGCAATACAGGTTCGACCCCTGTTAGGGCAACAATTATTAATAAAAAACAAACTACGCAAGATGATTGCGCAGTGGTGAATAATATTTGTAGTGTAATTTAAGAAAACGTTCTTTAAAATATTGTGCAAAAGCACACAAGAAGTTAAGACCAGAAAGAAGAAGAGTCTACGATGATGGTTTCAAAAAGACCACATAGTCTAATTGAATTATATTCAAATAGGTGCTACTCCACACTATCTCCTTAACACCACGCTGTGGGTCGGAGGTTCGATTCCTCCTCTGTCAAAAACAGGTAGTTCAGTCGGTTAGAACAACAGCCATGCACAGGTTCGATTCCTGTCTCTATCATCCTCAAAGGAGGCGGATAGTGTAACTCAGTTGGTAGAGTCCTGGACATTTAATCCAGTGTATATGACTTAAAATCATATAAGGAAAGTTGATCACTTTTAAAAAAAGATTACAGTTTGTTGTACAAAGTTGACCGCGGAAGTAGATTTTTCTATCAGAAGCAGTTAAAAGGTAATCGGTTGAAAAGGATACCGTTTGTTGAAACATTGATCTTAGTCTAAATTCAATTCTGAGAAGATAGAATATATACTAACATCAATAGGGATACAGGCTTAATTAGAAACCCATTTTCTTTTGATTGTCGACTTTGTTCAACTTCTGTTTACAAAGGAAAGATTCTGCAAAGGTGCAGAACGATTATAATAATCTAAACGTGAAATGATGAAACGAGTTAGAGTAAATTTAAATAAAGTTGGAATCGTATATCGCAGAGGAGATTACGATCGATTATTAACAGTAGGAACCTATTGGTTAGGTATGAATGAAGAAATTGTTTTTTATGAAAAGGATAGTATTTACAATTCTTTTGAAGAGATGGACATCCTACTTCAAGATAAACATTTTAAAGCCAATACAGAAGTTATAGAAGTAAACGATGATGAAATTGTATTGCAATATGAGCGAATGAACTTTAAGCTTTTATTGGAACCTGGAAGGTATTTTTTCTTCAAAGGATATAAGGAAATCAGTTTTGTTAAGGTAAACTTAAATGAAGCTGAAAACACAATGAAAGTAAAACAATCGGTAATGCGGGAAACAACAGTGATTCCATATAGATATGAATTCAAAATTGAATCTTCTGAAGAAGGATTGCTATTCATTAATGGTGAATTTGTAAAACGTTTAACCAAGGGATTATATTTTTTTTGGAAGAATGTTGTACCAATTGAAGTCGTGAAAATTGATATGCGACAAATTCAATTAGAGATTTCTGGACAAGAAATGCTAACAAAGGATAAGGCTGCATTAAGAATCAATTTCCAAGCTAGCTATAGGGTTGTAGATGCTAAAAAAGCTTTATTGGAAAATAAAGATTTTGAAAGACAATTGTATACCCTGCTCCAATTAGCATTGCGAGAATTTGTTGGTACATTGACTTTGGATGAATTATTAGGTGCCAAAGAAAAAGTGTCAGGATTCGTTATTCAATCTCTAAATGCAAAAGTTAAAAACTTGGGTGTTGAATTACTAAGTGCAGGTATTAGAGATATTGTTTTACCCGGAGAAGTGAAAGACATAATGAACAAAGTTTTAATTGCTCAGAAAAATGCAGAGGCCAATACAATTTCAAGGAGGGAAGAAACAGCTTCAACGCGTAACTTATTGAATACTGCGAAATTGATGGAGGATAATAATATGTTGTACAAGCTGAAGGAAATGGAATACCTTGAAAAGATTGCCGATAAAATTGGTGAGGTGACGGTTTCAAACGGAGGTCAGGTTATAGATCAATTAACGCAGATTTTTGCAAAGTAATAGTACTGTATTCTCTTTTACAACTTTAAAACAGAACTTGTATATCATCAAGATTACAAGAAAGGGAAATAGGCTGAATTAGCTGTGTTTGATTATATATAAATTGGCACAACAGACAAAGAAGATATTCTGAATAAGATGGAATGTCAATATTAGAACATGTAAAAATTGAACAAAAAAAAGCCTTACATCTCTGTAAGGCTTTTGCTCTCCCTCTAGGAC
>JAJRQP010000041.1 GCA_024280195.1 Bacteroidota bacterium
ATTACAATCTAATACCCAAACAATCACATTTAATCATAAAAATCAGCGTCATCAGCGTTCTATAAAATAACATATGATTTCAAAAGACACCGATAAAAAACTCTTCCTAATAGATGCTTTCGCATTAATTTTTCGTGCGTATTTTGCTTTTGCAAAGAACCCAAGAATCAATTCTAAAGTACAAAACACCTCCGCAGCATTTGGCTTTACCAATTCACTCATTGAGATTCTCAAGAATGAAAAACCGACGCACATCGCTGTTGTTTTTGATCCTCCAGGAGGTTCCTTGACGAGAAAAGAAGATTTTCCAGAATACAAAGCACATCGTGATGAAACTCCGGAAGGAATTCTCACAATGATAGAACCGATAAAAGATATTATTCGAGCATTCAATATTCCTATCATTCAAGTAAATGGCTACGAAGCAGATGATGTCATTGGTTGCTTAGCAAAGAAAGCTGAAAAAGAAGGATTCACAACCTACATGATGACTCCTGATAAAGATTTTGGGCAATTGGTTTCTGAGAATATTTTCATGTATCGACCAGGTCGAGGAGGAAAACCTGCCGAAGTTTGGGGCATTCCTGAAATATTAGAGAAGTTTGATGTCGAAAACGTAATGCAAGTGATTGATGTTCTTGGTTTGCAGGGTGATGCTGCAGATAACATTCCTGGAATCCCGGGAATTGGTGCAAAAACAGCGTCTAAATTATTGAAGCAATTCGGTTCAGTTGAAGGAATCATCGAAAACAGTGACCAACTGAAAGGAAAGCAAAAAGAGAACGTTGAAAATTTCGCAGAGCAAGGAGTCATGTCAAAGAAATTGGCAACAATCATCCTCGATATTGATGTAGAACTGAACGAAAAAGAATTAATAAAAGAAGATTCTGACCCGGAGAAAATCAAAGAGGTTTTTACTGAATTAGAATTTCGCAACCTCGCAAGAAGGGTTTTAGGAGAAGACATTGTCGTGAATACTCCTGCCGTTTCTGCATCGGGACAAATGGATTTATTCGGTACGCAATCTTTGGTAGAAGAGCAAGAGCCTGTTGAAACGTCAGAATTCAAAACGATTGCTACAGAAAAACCAAGTTATCACCTCATTACTCAGCCGGAAGAACGAAAAGAACTGTTGGAGATTCTTCTAAAGCAAAAATCAGTATGTTTTGACACAGAAACAGACCGCTTGGATGCTCTTCACGCAAATCTTACAGGAATTTCTTTCTCTTATAAAAAAAGAGAAGCATTCTATGTAGCCACACCCAATAATTTTGAGGGTGCAAAGAAAATAGTGGAGGAATTTCGACCGTTTTTTGAGTCGGAAACGATTGAGAAAATTGCACACAACATCAAATACGACATCAAGGTCATTAATCGTTATGGAGTGAATGTAAACGCTCCTCTTTTTGATACCATGATTGCGCACTACCTCATCAACCCTGATTCAAAACATGGAATGGATGTTCTGGCGGAACGTTTTCTAAGTTACAAACCCGTTTCAATTGTTGAGTTGATCGGTAAGAAAGGGAAAAATCAAAAAAGCATGGCAGATTTAGCTCCAGAAGAGGTGTCTGATTATGCGTGCGAGGATGCGGATATAACTTTGCAGCTAAAAGAAATTTTTGAACCGGAGATTAATAAAGAACACCTCAAAGATTTGTTCTACAATATGGAAATGCCCTTGGTTGATGTACTGAAATCAATGGAGCAAGAGGGAATTACGATTGACGCGGAAGGCCTAAAAAATTATTCGATAGAATTGGGTGATTTATTAGTGGATTTGGATAAAAACATCAAAGAAGAAGCCGGTGTTGATTTTAACATTGATTCTCCTAAACAATTAGGACAAGTTCTTTTTGAGCAAATGGAAATTTCTTCTAAAGCCAAAAAAACAAAGACAGGTCAATACGCAACTGGTGAGGATATATTGCAAAAGTTAAAGCATACGCATCCTATTATTCCGATGATTTTGGAATATCGTCAATTACGAAAACTGAAAAACACTTACGTAGATCCTCTTCCAGAATTAATGGATGAGGTGGATGGTAGAATTCACACGTCGTTTATGCAAACGGTTGCGGCAACAGGTCGTTTAAGTTCTAATAATCCTAACTTGCAGAATATTCCTATTCGTTCTGACAAAGGAAAAGAGATTCGGAAGTCATTTATTTCTCGGGGCAATGGATTTAAATTAATGGCAGCCGATTATTCTCAAATAGAACTACGAATTATCGCAGCATTGAGTGAGGACAGTAACATGATAGCTGCATTTAAAGCAGGACATGACATTCATAAAGCAACTGCTGCAAAAGTTTTTAATGTTCCTTTAGAAGAAGTTACCCGCGACCAAAGAAGTTCTGCAAAAGCAGTCAATTTTGGAATCATTTACGGGCAATCGGCCTTTGGTTTAGCACAAAACTTGGGAATTTCTCGTAAAGAAGCAAAGCAAATCATAGACAGTTATTTTGAGCAATACCCAACCATCAAAGGTTACATGGACGGCATGGTTAAAACTGCACGAGAGAATGGCTACGTGGAAACAATCATGAAGCGAAGACGATATTTAAAGGATATCAATTCTGCCAACGCAGTTGTTCGTGGTTTTGCAGAAAGAAATGCTGTAAATGCACCAATTCAAGGTTCTGCTGCAGATGTTATCAAACTAGCAATGATTGGTGTCCACGGAGCAATGAAAGAGCAAGGATTAAAATCAAAGATGCTCCTTCAAGTACACGATGAATTGGTTTTTGATGTCCACGAAAGTGAAATTGAAGCTTTGCAAAAATTGGTCAAACACGAAATGGAATCGGCAGTAGAGTTAGTTGTTCCACTAGATGTAGAAATGGAAGTTGCAGATAATTGGTTGGCAGCACATTAATTGACTCCTAGAGCGATCGATTATTCGAGTATTGGACAGGTCATGGGTAAAATCATGACCATATACCTACTTCAATAATCCATAACCCATAATTCTAACAGGCATCAACTTCTAACCATCCTCTTCTGTTATCAGAGTTCTATTTCTACTTATTTACTGTGTTTTTCGACATTCCACGGGTAAAATCACACCATCACTTCAATAATTCATAATCCATAATTCAAACAGGCATCAACTTCTAACCACCCCCTTCTGTGATCAACTTAATCATAACAATCTGCGTTATCAGCGTTCTATTTCAGCTTATTACCGTGCTTTTCGACATTCCACGGGTAAAATCACACCTTCACTTCAATAATTCATAATCCATAATTCTAACAGGCATCAACTTCTAAC
>JAJRQP010000042.1 GCA_024280195.1 Bacteroidota bacterium
TCTAATTCTATTTTACAAAAACTACCTACGGTCAAACAGTTTGTAAAATGACGAATTTTGCGGTGTTTTGGTGCCCGCTTAATTTATGAAGGCACGAGAGAATTCTCGCTTCGGGGAAATCATTTCTTAATTCAATCATTCGTGTATTCGTAGCAAAAAAAAGTGGAGAAAAAATATTAATCGGACAATAATGTAAAAAAAAAATAGAATCACAGAATTTTCTTTTCTTTACGATGTAACCAGATTCAATTTGGAGACACTTACCAATTAGCGCACAAAAGTGTTATTAATGAGCAAAGAAAAACAAGATAGATTCCTTCAACTTTACGACCCCATTCATGATAGGTTTGAGCGCTTCTGCAGAGCAAGAGTTTATGGAAAAATGGACTACAAGGACTTGGTAAATGAAACGCTGATGGTTGCGTTTCATAAGTTAGATACCTTGAAATCTGAAACAGCTTTTCTGTCATTTTTATTCACGATAAGTGTTAGAGTTTTAGCAAACCATCACAAGAAGAAGAAAGAGTATTCTATTTCAGAATCAGACGATTACAACCTTGAAGGCAATGGTAAGGGCACAGCGTATTCTACAGAAGTATACTACTTGTATCAAGCCTTGTCAAAACTACCTGAGGTGCAGAATGATTTATTATCAGAATCCCGATGGGACAATGACTCCAGGAACTAAAGGAGGAAGTTGGAATAGTATTGAAAAAGAATTAGAAATCAATGGGACTGATAGATGGAAAGGAATGAGTAAACCTTCGGTTAACATTGGCTTCAGAATGGTTATGACTTATACAGGATTCAGTCGGTAGGACTTTTAAAAGCCACGGATGCACAGATATCTCTAGCTATTTGTGAACATTTATTAAAAATCGTCCAGTAATTCACTAGAGCTTGCTGGACGGTTTTTCTTTTTCTTTGTAAATTCTACAGCTAAGTTAATGAGTAGCATGATGAAGTAAATAAAAACCAGCAGTCCGTGCAGAATAAAACCCCATTCAAATTCTCTGAAATAGTAGGTTGGTTTATCTACGATGAGAACGATGTTAGATAAAAATAGAATTCCGAGTCCAAAGGTTAAGATAAAACTAATTAGGGCAGTTGTTAAATTTCTTTTGATTGTTGATACAATAGCAATAACAATAAAACCAAGTAATAAGAAATACACCTCGACAAATTCAATTCCTTTGAGAGAAACTATTTCGTATGGAGGAGAGAAAGAATAGTTGTAACTAGATTCAGATAACGATGCCGTTATATAAGGCAAGAACATAATTAAAATAACCAAGCCTATAATTATAGCTGTAAATAAGGGGAGTCTTTTCATTTAAAAATTATCTAAAATATCCTGCGAAAAATCTTTCTTTCGATTTTCTTTCTGCTGCTTAACTAACCTTACTAAATTGATTATTAGGAATACAAACAAAGAAACAAAAGCAAGTAATGAAAGATACCAACCAAGCCCTGCTTTATATTCATTAGCAGTCAGGTTAAAGTTCAAATTGAATGCTACAATGAAATGATATAGAATAAAAATACTATTCGCAATCAGGGCAAGAATGTTTATCCATATTCTGTTTCTAATGGCCAAGAGAACAACAAAGGGAATCATTCCTAAAATGAAAATAGCTTCGGTAAAAGAAAATCCTGAATTGTATTCAGTTCGTATAAAATTACCTTGATCCATCCAATCACCATCGTAGAAATCAATTACTTGAAAGGGGAGGAATTGTGCAAGAATAATCACAGCAATAAAAATGATGATATATGTAGTGAGCCTTTTCATTTAGAAGTCGTCTAAAATATCATCCGTTTGAGGAATAACGTTCTTATTTCTTTTTCTATTCTTAATCTCTGTAACAAGGTTAATCATCTGAATAATAAAAAGATAGACTAAAGTCATTGAACCAAGATAAAAGCCAAAGCCTAAGTCGTCTCCTGCATCAAGCAAAGAAAAGGTAAGCACAAAAGCTAGTACAGGAATGTAAAGAAGTAACCCAAAAGACAGGATGGAACCAATGATTGATGTCGCAACGCTTTTATGAATAAGTGTAATGAATGAAATTAACAAAACCACTCCAAGGATAACATAACTGCCAGGCAAGTTAAATCCTGAGATGTTGCGATTACCTTCTCGAAGAGTCGTGCCACTATTCCAACTTCCTTGGTACTCACTCAGTACCTGATAAGCAAAGAACATCGAAATTAATATCAATGCATTGACAATTGCTATATGGATTTGATAATTCTTCATTCTATCTAATTCTCATTGGTAAATCAGGGTAGGGTATAAAGGATTCCACCAATAAAACAACTCCATTACTTGTGATAAGTGAAAGTGTAAAAATGATTGCTACTAAAACGATAGCCACACCCACATTATTGTCTTTTAATTCTTTCAACTCACTGAGAGAAGTCATGCTACTGTAAATATACATCCCTAAGAAAACAATGAATAACGAAGAAAGATAGGCTATCAAAATATACAATCCTCCGTAAGCTAAGAAGTTGAAAATCAATTCAGTTTTGGTAATATCTGAACTACTTAGCAATCTGTAAGAATCCAAAATAGGTTGTATAACTCCACTCACTATAAACCCAACAGACAACAACACCCCTGCTATTAAAATGTTATAAGCAAGATTACTGTGATCGAGTCCTAATCGTTTTTGTCCATACACTTTCAATATTTTGTAGGTTAGAAAGAGAATCACAATTCCGCAACTAAGCGAACTGATAATTTCAACAAAACCTAATAGAGCAATTTTTTCATTCATAATTTTTAATTTAATACAACGTCCCAATTTCCAATATTACGCATGTCTGGTGGGAGAATACCGACTTGCCAACCAGGAGCTGTTGTTTCCCAAAAATAGAACTTTCTACTTTTATCGTAAACATAGTCATTTCCTCCAGAAGGAATGTTGAGCAATAAAACAGAGTGCTCATATGCGTTACTGACCGCAATTTTGGGTTCATATCCCAATTCTTTGAGGATGGTGTAAAGTAAAACCGTTCGTGTATCACAATCTCCCTTCAGTGTATGCAGAAATTCAATAGGAGAGAGGATGCCGTATTTTACATTCTCCACACATCCTCCAAAAACACTTTCTTGTTCATCACAATCAGCTTGATCGAGAATATAAGCATAAGGAATGTCTTGAACAAAAGTGACAATCATGTTTGCAAAATCACTGTTATCTAATTTACGACGAACCTTGATTGCATCTAAAGAATCTAGTAATCCCGTAATTCTATTTTTGTTCTGCTGGTAAAGCTCGTTGTAAAGTCGCCCCCAAAACTCTTCAGATGTTTGACTGTAAGGATCTTCGTAATTATTGCGAAGACTTTCCATTTTGTCAAAACTTTGCTCTGTAGTGATGTAGTTAGTGCAGTATTGATTGTAACTGAAATCTTGCCACGAACGAGATGTAATCAGAATAGAAGAACTTTTGGTCTGCTCTTCGGAACATTCTTCATATTTGTAATCCACGAGTTCTCCTTGCTTGTCTCTATCTGGATCAGCAAATATTGCAACCAGAAAACCGAAGACAAAAAGGACGAGGAATATATTTCTGAAAGTTTTGATGATTCTAAACTAATCATAATATTTAGCTTATAGAATAATGAAGAAAGGAAAATTAAGAATAAGTTATTAAATCATTCTCAATTTTCCATTTCTAACAATTTAAGATTACTCAACCTTATTGATTGCTTTTAGATCTCTTGTGTTTTTCTGAACGGCAATTGCAGCAAATAAAGCCAAAGTAAATGACATTGCGTAAAATCCTTTTTCACTCAACCATATGTCTGCATTTCTTAATCCTATGATTAATAGAATAATGGATGTGATTGTCATTATCCAACTTATTCCGTAGTAAACATCGGTTACGGGTATTCCTTCGGCTTTATCTCTGACACATTTTTGTACGGATATAGCAGAGAATAATCCAAATAAAATAATCGTGAAATAATAGCCTTTTTCGTTCAATTCCATATCAACATTCCATAAGCCAATGCAATAAGATATTAATCCAATGCCTAAAGCTGCCCAAGATGCACCTATAAAAGCAGGAGTAGGCTTGTAGCATTTTTGGGTTGTGTTCTTTGCGTCAAAATTCACTTCGTAATTCAATTCATCATTTTTCATAACTATTTGTTTTAATGTTGGGACAAAGATGAAGTGATTTGTTTTTTAATAAAAGATAACATTATGTATTTTATTACTATATTAGTGGACAATAAAATCATCTAACTAATTTAAAACTAGTTACTTATTTTAATTTTTTATTACCATATATGAATAACAATAGTAGACTTTTTAAATCACTATCTTCTCAAGAAGCAAACTCATTTATTCATTTCTTAACTCGACGTAACAAACGGCTGGACACCAAGAATATTGCACTTTTTAAATCGATTTTAAAAGGAAAAGAGGAGCAAGTTCGCAATGGTATGTCAACAAATGCATACAATGTAATGTATATGCGATTGAAAAATGCGTTACTGGATTTTATGGCGAATAACATCATGGAATCTGAGTTAACAGAAGAGGTTCAACTAATAAAACAAATTGTTCTTGCACGAAAATTATTCACTCAAAAGCAATTAAAATTAGCGTTTTCCATTCTTCACAAGGTTGAAAAACAAGCAAAGTTAATTAATCATTATTCCATTTTGAATGAAGTTTATCATACGTTAATTGAATACTCACACTTAGATACATCTGAAGACCAGCTTCTTCTTTTTCAAAAAATGGAAGTCAATAGCAAAACGTTTATTGCTCAAGAAAGATTAAATATGGTTTATGCAGAGATTCGACTGGCTTTTAAAAACGAAAAGGACATAGATTTGAAACAAATCCTGGAAGAAAGTTACCTAAAATATAACATTCCTAAGAATACAGCTCATAATTTCAAAACACTTTATCAGTTGGCAATGATTGCTGACATTACTGGCACCAACTCCAAAGACTTTCATTCCATTGATTTATTTTTTATTGATGAAGTAAACGAAATAGCAGGAGGGAAGCTTGATTCAGAAGCACATTTAATCTATCACATTGATTTGCTTTACAGTATTGCTAATATTTTCTTCAGAAAAAAGGAGTTCAAAAAGAGTTTAGCTTACCTGGAACGAATGCTAGAACAAATGAATAGATCTGGCGGACGGTATTTTGACAGTAGAATGATGAATTATTCCACATTAGTCGCTTTGAATGAAAACTTTTCAGGGAATTATTCTGTTGCCGAAGATGTTCTAGATAATGTTATGTTAAATAGAAACTTTACTAAAGAGGAATTAGGTTTGCCAATTTTAACAAGAACAATGATTCATTTTCAGCAAGGAGAATTGAAGCAAGCAAA
>JAJRQP010000043.1 GCA_024280195.1 Bacteroidota bacterium
ATTTCAATTTCTTTTCCAAATCGATTAAATCCACCCACATAAGTATTCTGCGCAAGTTTTCCGTTTGCTGTTGCATTGATTCTTGCAACGATACGATTCATTAATGTGTCAACTGGAGTCGTTGTATTTTCTCCATCGAAGAAAACTTGAACCATAGAAGCATGATTCCCGCCTTGTCCAATGTTCATCGCAAAACCAATGTTGCTTGAGAAATAAGTCAACAAAGAATCTCCTGACTCTTGAATAATTCTATCATTCTCTTCAAATAAAATACGCGTTGCTTCTGCAACAAATGCTTTAGATTTTTCTTTGCTATCTCCCGGTTTATAGACCGCCTCTATCGTAAAAAAATCTGGTTGAATATCAGGAAAGAAAGTTGTTCCAATAATTCCATTTGTCGTTAAAGCAATGATACCAAAGGTGAAAACCATTGGAAAAACAAACCCTGCTCTGTACCATTTAGTTTTTCCTGTACCTACAATGTTCTTAACAGCCTCATTGAACCAATTGTCTCTAATGTATTTAATTCCTTTATCTGCTCCACCGAGAACTTTACTTTCCATTGGTGATTTCGAGAAACCTGTAAAAAACAAAATGGCTCCAAAAACAATTAAGCCAAGAGGAAAGAGTATTAAGCCTAAACTTGGCTCTAGAGGATATAATCGAGTCCCTATAAAAATGACAATTAAACCAATAAGCATAAAAGCCCCTCCTTTTAAATAAGAAAAAGAAGCATTTTTTTGTTCTGCAAGTACACGTTTATGTCCTAAATGAGACGGGAGAATTATGAATGCTTCAAAAAGAGAGAATGCCAAACAACCGATTACCACAAATGCCATTTCACGCATCATTTCCATTCCTTCTACGAAAAGTAGGATGGAAAAAGCAACTATTGTCGTAATTACCGAAGAAAAAACAGAAGGCAAAACCTCCATTGTTCCGTCTAAAGCAGCTTGATGTGCTGATTTCCCTTTCTCAAAGTGTGTAAAAATGTTTTCTGCAATCACAATACCATCATCCACCAAAATACCCACAACGAGAATCATTCCGAAGAGGGAAATCATGTTAATCGACATTCCGTACATTGTTCCTAGAATGAACATTCCTAAGAAGGAAAAAGGGATTCCAAATGCCACCCAAGCAGAAAGTTTTAGGTTCAGAAAAAGTCCTAGAAAAAGAAGCACGAGAATCAATCCCATCATTCCATTTCTCGAAAGCAATTCAATTCTTTGATTCAACATCTCATTGAACTCATAGAAAATATTGAATTTAAAATCAGGATTCTTCTTATTAAACTCCTCTTTGTATTTATATAATTCTTCGGTAATATTGGTGATGTCCTGATCGATTGTTTTTTCAATTTGAAAAGAAACGGCAGGTTTTCCGTTGTACTTAGCCTCTTGTGAACTTTCAGAATAACCTAAAGAAACATCTGCAACATCGCTGACAACGATTTTCGCTCCAGAAGGAGTTGTTCTGAGAAGAATGTTACCGATTGCTTCCTCTGAGGTGCCTCTGTTATTAGAACGAATATTCATTTCTTCCACTCCACCTCTAATTACACCTGTTGTGATGTCAATATTATTAGAACCAACCACCAAAGCCAATTCTTGCATAGAGATATTGTAACGCAATAAATCTTGCTCTCGAACATTGATACTTATTTCTTTCTCAGGAAAACCATTTTTAATAATCTGAGTAATTTCTTTAGTGTTCAACAGGTCCCTTTCAACTTTAGTTGCCAAATCAGTCAGCTCTGTAATTGGCGTATTAGAATTGACTGCTGAAATCCCAACAAATGCAACGACACTTGCCATTCCTCTAGATTGTTGTTTATTCACCATTGGTCTTTCTGCATCTGCAGGAAAAGAATTAATTGAATTAACAGAATTCTCAATATTACTCAACAACTCATCAATATCTGTATCAACGTAAGCCTTAATCGTAACTTGAGAAAAGTTTTCCGATGATGTAGAATTGATTTCCTCAATGCCATCCAAACCTTTTACTGCCTGTTCTATTTTTATTGTTACACCCTCTTCCATTTCAGAAGGAGATGCTCCTGGATAAAAGACAGAAACAAAGATTCGATTAGGTTCTAATTCTGGGAAGAAAGAACGTTTCATAGTGAAAAGTGAAAACAAACCGAACATAAGCACCAAAACAATCGCTGCGTTCCCCCAAACAGGTCTATTAATGAAAAATTGAATGATTTTTCTCATAACTAACGAGTTATTCCTTTGTAAGTAATGTCACTTTTAATTTGGTCGATTTGCTCAAGCAAAACTAACTGACCATTTTTCAGCCCAGTAGTAAAAAGCGAGTCTGGTTTAGAACCAACAATCAATACTTCTTGAGAATGAATTTTTTCTCCCTCCAATACATTGACTTTTCCATTTCTCATCGCTGCCCTTGGAATCGTCATGGTTTTTTTCTCCGCATGGCGTTCAATGGAAACATTGACAAACATTCCACTGTAAATTTTCTCTCCGGCTAAAGGAGTAATCGAATAATAGACGTCTGCAGATTGCGTTTGCTGATTGATCACATTAGAAACTCGTATTATTTTTCCGTTTGCGATTTTCTTACCCGAAGGGTCAATAAATTCTGCTTTGCTTCTGTTTTTAAACTCATCAATATCATCCATCGAAATTGGGACTTTCACTTCGTAACCACTTGTTTGAATGATTTTGGCAATTTGCGCACCTGGATTTACAATTGCTCCTGGTTCGGCTATCGTTGCAACTACCGTTCCGCTGAAAGGAGCAAACCATTTGTATTTAGACATCCTTGCTTCTAAACTTTTCAAGTTATAATATTCTGTATAAATATTTCGGCTAGTAATGAAGCGCTTTTCTTTACCAGAAGCAGTCGCTGGTAGTTCGGGTAATTTTTTATCTGGACGAAGATCATTTAAGAACTGCCCCCATTTGGTTAATTCAGAAGGATAGTCCATTTCAATGTCTGGCATTATATTGAGAATTAAATTCGTCAAGGCTGATTTTCGCGCACTCAACGTATAGAACGCTTCTTCATTATTCACTTTATAAAGTAATTGCCCTTTTCTAAAATTGGTTCCTGGTTTCATTGTAACCTGTCCTTTTTGCAACTTACCCTGTACTTCAAAAGAGACAGCCAACTCTAGATTTGAAGCCACTTGACCATAAGAAACTAAAGAAATTGATCGCAATTCATTTTTCACTTTCCTCACAGGAACAAAAACCTCCGTATTCTCTTCCTTTACCTCTTTGGCATCTTCTTTTTTATTCTGCATTAAGCGGAAAAAGACGAGTCCTGACACCAGAATAAATAGACCAAACATTATGATTTGACTTCTTTTCATAGAAATTCTTTTATTGAACTTACAAAACTACCATTAGTTACAAGCTTCTGTTCTCTTTTTTAGATAGAAAGCAGAAAATGAGGATAACTGGTTGAAGAACGAGGGAGAAAAGGAAGAATTCAAGGACCCATTGAAACATTGAGTCATTAAAACAACCAATCATTGATTTTTTGTTGAAAAAAATGTTGATAACCCAAAAATCAATGTTGATAAACTAGCGATAGATGTCGTTATTTTTGTAGTGAACAATTCAACCAACCTCTAAGAAATGTTTGGAACTATATTAAAGAAAAAAGTAAGCGACGATAAATTAGCGAATGTATTCATCAATGGATTATTCAACTCTATCGATAATGGCTTTCCAATTGTTGCTGAGTTCATCAATGAAGATCCAGCTTTTGTTTATTCTCCAAACATCCCTTCAACTAACAGTTATGAATTTTCTCTAATTGTTTTTGTTGGAAACATCTCATTCTTAGAAAGTGCTTTTGAGCCAGAACAGGCAGACAGAGTAGAAAAACTAATTTACGATAAACTTGCAAAGGTTTATGATATGAATGTTGTTGAGTTCAAATCGTTATTGAAAGATTACCAATCGTTCATAAACAGGTTAAATAGCCCTTCTAAAAATATGCTTTACGGTATGTCGAAAGCTATTTTTGATAAATATGTTCTTTATAATTATCAAGATGAATATTTTAAGAGAATGCAAGCTCCAAATCCATTATTCTTAAAAAGAATGGATGAAATGGTGGAGAATTTTGTATGGGATTGGGATGCTTTTTTCAAGAAGTACAAGTTAGAGCATTAAGAAGTTTTCAAGTTTGTTTCTGGGGAAGTTTTTATTTTGTAAAAATTACTGAATGCCACAATGAAGTGATTGGGAGAATGTAATTCGTTTTTTTTTTCACAGAGAAGACACAGAGGTTCACAGAGCCATATTTTGGTCTATGTAGCTCATTTTTCATTATAACAAGTATTCTTTTTCACAGAGAACCGCAGAGAAGACACAGAGGTTCACAGAGCTATATTTTGGTCTATGTAGCATTCAACTTTCATTTTTCATTCTTAAATTATAACAAGTGTTTTTTTCACAGAAAAATTAAACCAAACTAACACATTGTTGTACAGTCCAAAAAACAACAACATGAAAAAGATATTCTTAAGCGCATTATTGATTGCAATCACAACTCTTTCTCTAAACGCACAGCAAAGAAAAGTACAATTGGCGATACTTTTTGACACCTCTAACAGTATGGATGGATTAATCGATCAGGCAAAATCTAGAATATGGAGCATCGTTAACGAAGTGAGTACACTCACACACAACGGACAAACTCCAACGATAGAAATTGCCATCTATCAATATGGAAACGATGGATTGGAAATGTCGCAAAACTACATTCAACAAGTAGTCGATTTGACGAGTGATTTAGACGTAATTTCACAACGTTTGTTTGCTTTGAGAACAAACGGAGGTTCTGAATTTTGCGGTGCAGTCATCGGAAAATCATTGAGTCAACTAAACTGGTCTAATTCTCCATTAGATTTAAAAATGATATACATTGCTGGAAATGAAAGCTTTGCTCAAGGACCAATAAGCTATAAAAAAGAATGCAAGAAAGCGGCAGCTAAAGGAGCCTTTATTAACACCATCTTTTGTGGCAACTACCAAGAAGGAGTAAAACTCTTTTGGGAAGACGGTGCGACTTGTAGCGGAGGAGATTACTTTAACATTGATTCTGATCGGAAAATCGTACAAATTGACACACCTTACGACAAAAAGATGATGTTATACAACGACTCTTTAAACGGCACCTATTATGGATACGGAAGAACTGGGATGATGAAAAAAGAAATGCAATCAGCTCAAGACGGGAACGCACTGTCTAAATCAATGTCAGTAGCAGTAGAAAGAACAGCTGTAAAATCTAAAAATAAAGTTTACAACAATGCTTCTTGGGATTTAATTGATGCGTCTGATAAAGATGATTTTAAAATATCTGAGCTTAAAGAAGAAGAATTACCTGAAGAATTTAAAGGAAAGTCTGACGCTGAGAAAAAAGTATTGATAGAACAAAAAAAGGTTGAGCGTCAAATTTATCAAAAGAAAATTGCAGAATTAGCAAAAAAAAGACAGCAATTTATTGACGGAGAGAAAAAGAAAATGGAAGGAAGAGATGACGTAGATGATTTTGGAACCTCCGTAAACGAAAGCATTGAAACACGAGCAAAAAAAATAGGATTTAAGAAAGGGGAATAAAAAAGTTTGTTAGCCTTTAGCTATTGGCTATCGGCTAACTTCTTTTAGCATCCATAAATCACAGGCAAAATGTCCTGAATCACCAAGAGAAGCAGCTAACTTTTGAAAACCGAGCATTTCATACAGTCCTATTGCATTGCTTAACTCTGGCATTGTTTCTAAATAAATAGCATTGAACCCTTTACTTTTAGCTGCATTAATACTTAATTGCATCAATTGCTTTCCGATTCCCTGTCCTCTAACAGAATGATGTAAGTAGATTTTAACCAATTCTACACAACCTTGAGGTAAACCTTTGGTTGGGTAAATACCACAACCACCTAAAATTTCACCATTGATTTCTACGACATAGTATTCTGCATTATCGATTTGAAACAGTTCAAATAAGGCATCTGTTGTTGGGTCAGTAAATACCGTTCCTGGCTTGTTGACTCCATGTTCTGTCAGCACTTCTCTGATTACTTTTGCGAGAGAAAAATTGTCTTTTAACTGAATGGGGCGGATGTTCACTTTTTTATTGATAAAAATACGTTTTACTTAGTTTTATTCTCTTTAACCCTAAAATTAGCAATAAAAGAAATGAAATAAGCAGTTTCAACCTTTAGTTTGTTAATAAAAATGCGTCGAAAGCTAGTGGTATTTTGAAAAATCGACTACTTTTGTGGCATAAATTAAGTTAATTGGCTATTCTTCAATGAATAATCAATTTAAAAACAGTTGCTATGGCAGAAGATATATTTGATAAAATCAAAAAGAACAGAGGTCCTTTAGGTCAATACTCTAAAGGAGTACACGGTTACTTCACCTTTCCAAAATTAGAGGGGGAAATCAACAACAAGATGATTTTTCGTGGAAAAGAGTGCTTGGTATGGTCTGTAAATAATTATTTAGGATTGGCAAATCACCCAGAAGTACGTAAAGCGGATGCTGATGCGGCGGCTGAATGGGGATTGGCTTACCCAATGGGCTCACGTATGATGACAGGTCAAACAAGTGAGCACGAGAAATTAGAAGCTGAAATTTCTGATTTCATGCAAAAGGAAGATACGATTCTTTTAAACTTCGGTTATCAAGGAATGGTTTCTGCCATCGACTCAATGGTTGACAGAAATGATGTGATTGTTTATGACAGTGAGTCTCACGCTTGTATTTTGGATGGTATGCGTTTGCATGCTGGGAAACGTTTTGTGTTTAAGCACAACGACATGGAAAGCTTCGATAAGCAAATGTCAAGAGCTACTAAGATTGTTGATAAAACAAACGGTGGTATTCTTGTTATTACAGAAGGTGTTTTCGGAATGGCGGGAGATCAAGGTCGATTAAAAGACTTGGTTGAATTCAGAAAATCTGGGAAATATTCTTTCCGTTTATTTGTGGATGATGCTCACGGATTTGGTACAGTTGGTAAAACTGGACAAGGTGCAGGAGAAGAGCAAGGAGTTCACGAAG
>JAJRQP010000044.1 GCA_024280195.1 Bacteroidota bacterium
CGTGATGAAAGCATTATCTGATAATCGAATCCTGTTGGATTGTACTCCAGTTATTTATGCTTCTTCAAAAGTTTTTTCTTTTCATAAGAAGCAAATGAATTTTGAAGACTTCAATTTTAATTCTTGTAAATCAATCGAGGATATAAATGAGAATAAAATAAATGTGATTAACATTTGGGAAGATGAATTGAATTTTGAGTTGGGTAAAGCAACGGCAGACGGAGGTAAATACGCATTCGAATCCTTAGAAAAAGCAACTCAAGACTTAGCATCTGGTAAGATTGATGTTTTGGTTACTGCTCCTATTAATAAGGATGCAATGGGGAAGTCTGGATTTAAATTTCCGGGACACACGGAGTATTTAGCAGACATGTCAGGTGAGGAAGATGCGTTGATGTTGATGGTGACAGATTCTTTGCGTGTTGGTTTAGTTACGAGCCATATCCCAATTAAAGAGGTTAGTTCTGCAATTACTCTTGACAAAGTTTTTGATAAAATTGTTGCGTTTAACAACTCCTTGAAGAAAGATTTCGGAATTGCTCGACCAAAAATTGCCGTTTTAGGACTGAATCCTCATGCGGGAGAGAATGGAAAAATGGGCGCAGAAGAAAATGAAAGTATTCACCCTGCAATTGAAAAAGCAAAGAATGAAGGAGTTTTAGCATTTGGTTCTTACCCTGCAGATGGCTTCTTTGGCTCTGATGCACGATCAAAATTTGATGGCATTCTTTCGATGTACCACGACCAAGGATTATCTGCATTCAAAGCCCTGTCTTTTGATGAGGGAGTAAACTTTACCGCAGGATTGCCTATTGTGAGAACCTCCCCCGATCATGGAACAGCCTACGATATTGTTGGGCAAAATAAAGCATCAGGAGCATCCATGCGCAATGCAATTTATATGGCAATTGACACGTACAGAAACCATGTAGAAGAAAAAGAAGCGAGTGCGAATTATTTAGAAATAAGTCCGAAAAAAGACTTTAGAAGAGAAAGGTAAAAAAAGAATATAAACAAAGCGATGTTTATATTTAAAATTACTACCTTTGCGCCCCGTCTTTCAATATGATTGACGTAGAATTGATAAAGTGAAATTGGAAAAAGAGTATATCATCCCCTTTGTAGGATTAAAAATTGGGAAACATACTTTCGAATTTGAAATCACTGATTCGTTCTTTGAAAGCTTTGAGTACTCTATCATCCATAAAGGAAAGGTAAAGGTTGAGTTGTTGTTTGAGAAAAAAGAAACAATGCTTATTGGTAATTACACAATTAAAGGTGTTGTTGTTACCAATTGTAACCGATGCAACGACGCAATGGAGGTTGAAATTGAAGGAGAATATCAATTGATTTATAAATTTGATGATAAAGCATCGGATGATGAGTCACTGATTATTGTTTATCCCGAAGAATACGAAATTGATGTAAAAGAAAACATTCTTGAATTGATTACCGTATCTTTGCCCTATCGAAATATTCACCTGGAAGGAGAATGTAACGAAGATTTAATTTCAATATTAGAAGAATACATCATGGTTTCAGACGGTGATGAGAGTACTGAGAGTGAACAAAAAAACACAGAGGAAGAAGATGAATACATCGATCCTCGATGGCAAGCATTAAAAGACTTATCGAAAGGTAAGAAGAAGTAAAATAGATTATAAAAAGAATATAAATAAGAGAAAATGGCACATCCAAAACGAAAGATCTCGAGAACGAGACGTGACAAGAGAAGAACGCATGTTAAAGCATTTGCTAAAAACATCGCAACATGCCCAACAACAGGACAACCTCATTTGTTTCACCATGCTCACTGGCATGAAGGGAAATTATACTACAAAGGAAAAGTAGTAGCAGAGAAAGAAGTAGCGATTTAATTCTGTACTTTAGCTCTTCTTTATGAAGATAGGTATAGATGTATCGGGAGGTGACTTCGCTCCAAAAGCAAATATTGCAGGTGCGATTTTAGCTCGAAAGGAACTTTCGACAGACATTAATATTGTCTTAATAGGCGACCAAGATCAAATCTTAGGTGGCCTTTCCTCGTTAAATGTAGATGCAAATAATTTTGAAATTATTCACGCACCCGATGTGATAACGATGCACGACCATCCTGCGAGAGCATTGTCCCAAAAACCAAATAGTTCTATTGCTGTTGGTTTTGATTTATTGGCAAAAGGAGAAATCAATGCATTCGCTAGTACAGGTAATACTGGAGCAATGCTGGTTGGAGCAATGTTTAAAATCACAAGCGTTCCAGGTGTTATTCGTCCGTGTATAACTTCAACGCTTCCTGCAATTAATGGCGCGAAATCAATATTATTGGACGTTGGTGCTAATGCAGACTGTAAACCAGATGTCTTATATCAATTTGCAGTTTTAGGTTCTTTGTATTCTCAAAATGTTTATCAAATTGAGAAACCAAGAGTGGCACTCTTGAATATTGGAGAAGAAGCAAGCAAAGGAAATATTCTCACGCAAGCAACCCATAAGTTATTGGCTGATTCTTCAGAGGTTAACTTTATTGGCAACATTGAAGGTAGAGATATTTTTGATGGTAAAGCAGATGTAGTAGTTTGTGATGGATTCACCGGAAACATAGTTCTCAAAGAAGCAGAAGGTATTTACACCTTAATGAGAAAAAGAGGAATTCGAGATGAATTTTTCGATAGATTTAATTACGAGAATTATGGCGGGACTCCAATTTTAGGAGTCAAAGGGAATGTGATTATTGGTCACGGAATTTCCAATGATATCGCCGTAAAAAATATGATAATCCATTCGTTTGAAGTAGCAAAATCAGGTTTAGCTACTAAAATTGGCGAAGCATTTAATTAGGAAATGAGCAAAATTACAGCAGCAATAACAGGAGTTCAAGGTTATTTACCAGAATATGTTCTTACCAATGAAGAACTTTCAAAAATGGTAGACACCAATGATGAATGGATCGTTTCTCGAACTGGAATCAAAGAACGTAGAATCATGAAAGATGGAGCAACATCAGACATGGCAACAAAAGCAGTTCTAGGGTTACTTAAGAAAACAAACACGAAAGCAGAGGATATTGATTTGGTCATTGTAGGTACAGTTACAGCTGATTATCCTTTTCCTAGTACCGCAAATATTTTGTGCGATAAAGCTGGATTAACAAACGCTTGGGGGTTTGACTTGAACGCAGCTTGTTCAGGATTTATTTATTCTATTTCAACAGCAGCACAGTTTATTGAAACAGGAAAATATAAGAAAGTAATCGTTGTTGGTGCCGATATGATGTCATCAATTGTTGATTATCAAGACAGAACAACGTGTATTATTTTTGGCGATGGTGCTGGAGCAGTTATGCTAGAACCCAACGAAGAAGGGCTTGGGATTCAAGATTTTATTTTAGCAAATGATGGTGCCGGAAGGGATTATTTAGTACAACCTGCAGGTGGGTCTTTAAATCCTCCAACTATTGAAACGGTAGAAAAAAGACAACACTACGTGAAGCAAGAAGGGAAGCAAGTTTTTAAATTTGCGGTTACTAACATGGCTGATATCTCTGCAGAAATAATGGAAAAAAACAACCTATCAAGCGATGATGTTGATTGGTTAGTTCCTCATCAAGCTAATTTGAGAATTATTGATGCTACGGCAAATAGAATGGGATTGTCTAAAGATAAAGTGATGATTAACATCCAAAAGTATGGTAATACAACTTCTGGAACATTACCACTTTGTTTGTGGGATTATGAAAAGCAATTAAAAAAAGGAGATACGCTTATTTTATCAGCCTTTGGTGGAGGATTCACTTGGGGAGCTGTTTATTTAAAATGGGCATATAATTCTTAATTACTAAAAAATAGTATTTTTAACGTATTAAAACCAGTAAGAAATGAATATTAAAGAGATCCAAGATTTAATCAAATTCGTCGCTAAGTCTGGCGTAAACGAGGTTGAAATCGAACAAAAAGATTTTAAAATTGTCATCAAAGCAGATGATAATAAGAAAAAAGGAAAGTTGCAAGAACAAATCATCGTTCAGGCAGCAGCTCCAGTTGCTCAAGTAGCAGCTCCGGTTGTTCCTGTTGCAATACCTGCAACTTCAGTTGAAACAGCAGCTCCTGCAGAGGAAGATTCTAAATACATCACGGTAAAATCTCCAATGATTGGGACATTCTACAGATCTTCAAGTCCGGATAAGCCACCTTTTGTGGGAGTTGGGGATACAATCAAAGAAGGTGATGCAATTTGCATCATTGAGGCAATGAAGTTATTCAACGAGATTGAAGCAGAGGTTACAGGGAAGATTGTGAAGGTATTGGTAGATGATTCTACACCTGTGCAATACGATCAACCATTATTCTTGGTAGATCCTTCTTAATTAAACATTTTAATTTAATAATGTGCAGATGAGCTATTCATTCTGTACTTTTAAATACTTTATATTATGGCCTTGTTCAAAAAAATATTGATTGCCAATAGAGGAGAAATTGCATTGCGAATCATTCGTACATGTAAAGAAATGGGTATTAAAACAGTTGCCGTTTATTCGACTGCTGATAAAGATAGTTTACCTGTTCGTTTTGCAGATGAAGCAGTTTGTATAGGACCTGCATTAAGTGCAAAATCTTACCTTTCTATTCCAAATATTATTGCTGCTGCAGAAATTACAAATGCAGATGCTATTCACCCAGGATTTGGTTTTTTATCAGAGAATGAAAAATTCTCTAAAGTTTGTGAAGAACACGATATCAAATTTATTGGTGCTACACCAGAGCAAATTGCAGGAATGGGAGATAAAGCAAGCGCAAAAGCGACGATGATTGCAGCTGGAGTTCCTTGCATTCCAGGATCTAAAGGTTTATTGAAAGATTTACCCGATGCGATTAAGCAAGCAACAAGAATCAAGTACCCAATTATCATGAAAGCAACTGCCGGTGGTGGTGGTAAAGGCATGAGAGTGGTATGGAAAGAGGAAGACATGGAGGCTGCGTGGGACGCAACTCGTGCGGAATCGGCTGCTGCTTTTGGTAATGATGGTTTATACATGGAGAAATTCATCGAAGAACCTCGTCACATCGAAATTCAAATTGCTGGAGATCAATTCGGAAATGCATGTCATTTATCGGAAAGAGATTGCTCTATTCAACGTCGTCACCAAAAATTAGTGGAAGAAACGCCTTCTCCTTTTATGACTGATCGTCTTCGTAAGAAAATGGGTACTGCAGGAATTAAAGCTGCAAAAGCAGTAAAATACGAAGGTGTTGGAACCGTTGAGTTTTTGGTGGACAAGAATCGTGATTTCTATTTTATGGAAATGAATACACGTATTCAAGTTGAACATACAATTACTGAAGAAGTAACGAACTACGATTTAATCAAGGAGCAAATAAAATTGGCAGCTGGAGAAAAAATTACAGGCGGGAATTTAATTCCTCAGATGCATGCAATTCAGTGTAGAATCAATGCAGAAGATCCAGATAATAATTTTAGACCTTCTCCAGGTAAAATCACGAACTACCATGCTCCAGGTGGACACGGTGTGAGAATTGATACGCACGTTTATGCAGGTTATGAAATTTCACCCCACTATGACTCAATGATTTCAAAGTTAATTGTTCGTGCGCAAACAAGGGGAGAAGCAATTAAAAAAATGAAGAGAGCGTTGGATGAATATGTTATTGAAGGAATTAAAACAACTATTCCTTTCCATCAGAAATTAATGGAAGATCCTAAGTTTATCGAGGGTGATTTCAATACAAGTTTCATGGAAACATTTGAATATTAAAATAAGAGGGATGTGAAAGCATCCCTTTTTTATTACTACCAATTGAAAGAAAAAGAAATATCATTTGTACAATCAGTTCTTGGTCTTAAGTGTCCCAATTGCCGTAAAGGTGACCTTTTTAAAAAGAAAGGTTTAATTGTCTATTCTGACATGTTAGAAATGCACGAGGATTGCCCAAATTGTGAATTTCATTATGAAATAGAACCTGGTTTTTGGTTAGGTTCACTTTGGACGAGCTATCCCATTGTTATTTTGATTGAAGTTCCATTTTTATTTCTTGCTCTCTTCGCAGATAAAGCAATGACATGGGTTTACTTCGGAGCAATGATTCTCTCTTTTCTTATTTCTTGGCCATTGATGTTAAGGCTAGGGAGAAGTATTTGGATACATATCAATGTAAGGGAAGAGAAGAAGTAGCAAGTTAGTTGATTTGAAAATTGGAAGGTTAATTTCACTACTTTTGACCCAATGCAAGAAATTCATTACATCAATCGCTCTACCGGCAAAGAAGAAATAGAGAAAGTACCAGGGAATGGTTTTCTTAACTTTCTGTATGGTGGAAATCCTCTAGGCAAAATGTCATTATGGTTGATGGTAAAACGAAAGTACTTCTCTGTTGTTTTTGGAAAATTTATGAGTAGCTCTTTGTCAAAAAGCAAGGTTGCTCCTTTTGTCGAGAAGCATAAAATTGACTTAAACGACTATCAAAAACAAGAATTCGATCACTTCAACGATTTCTTTTATAGAAAAATCAAAGTTTCTGCAAGACCAATTGGAGATGGAATTGTTTCTCCTGCTGATGGCCGAGTATTGGTGTTTCCAAAAATTTCTGACACACAACAGTTTTATGTAAAAGGAAGTACATTTGATTTGATTACCTTCTTGCAGAATAAAGAACTGGCAAAAAAATATGATAATGGTTCCATGATGGTGGTTCGATTGGCACCTGTTGATTATCATCGATTTCATTTTCCTGTGAGTGGAATTCCTAGTGAGAACAAAAAAATTAAAGGAGATTACTATTCTGTATCTCCGATTGCTTTACGCGAGAAAGTGGAGATTTTTTTACAGAATAAAAGGGAATATTGCATTTTGCAGAATAAAGAAATCGGGGACGTCTTAATTTGTGATGTTGGTGCAACATTAACCGCAGGAATACATCAAACGTATGAAACGAACAAAGCCGTTCAGAAAGGAGATGAAAAAGGTTATTTCTCTTTTGGAGGCTCGACATTGATTGTTCTTTTTGAAGAAGGCAAAATGAATTTTTCAAAAGATTTAATCGAGAATACCAGCAAAGGTTTTGAAACCTTACTAAAAACGGGAGAACAAATAGGAGAATAATTATTCCTTGTATCCAAGCTTCTTCCGTTTTGCATTTTGCTCCGTGAATTTATGTAGATAATTGAATATTTGCTCGATTTTTTCATCTTGAGCTATTGATTTGCGTTTAATTTCTTCAATTTCCAAGAGCATTTCTTGATTCTCAGAGAGAATAGCCTTCATTTTTGTAAACAAACGGATAATTTGAATATTCACGACAATGGCTTCTTTGCTATTCAGCACACTTGATAGCATTGCAACACCTTGTTCTGTGAAGGCCATGGGAACATATCTGTTGCCGCCATAACTTGAGGTC
>JAJRQP010000045.1 GCA_024280195.1 Bacteroidota bacterium
AAAAGTTTTTGGTCCATCGATTGCGGTTCGATTAAAACTACTGCTGACAGACAACTTTAAAAGCTAACGTTGCTTCATGAGAAATTACCAGACGACACACCTGGTATGTTCTTACTATGTGAAGCTCGACGATATACGAGTACTGGTCTAATTAACCAGTACTCGTTTTTTTATGGAGAGGAAAATAAAAGACAAATAACTATATAAACCCTAATTCCAATCACATTGCTCTGATACTGATTGACATTCAGTCACTTTTGTGATATGTTTTGTAGTGAAAATATATGGAAGTTAATGAATTAAATACTCTTTTGGAGGTCTTCCGGTGAAGGAATATACTACTGAACAAATCCGAAATATCTGCTTCGCAGGACAACGCGGATGTGGAAAAACCAGCCTGATTGATGCAATAGCTTACAACACAAAAATCAATAACCGCATTGGTCGGGTGGACGATGGCTCTTCATTACTTGATTATAATGAAGACGAAATTTCTCGCAAAACTACTCTTACAACAAAGCTTTTAGCCTGTGAATGGAAATCCAATAAAATAAACTTGTTGGACTGCCCTGGACACACAGATTTCATTGGTGAATTACAAAGTGCATTACAAGTGACCGAAATGGTCGGAATCCTTGTTACTGCTCTTGCTGGTGTTGAAGTTGGTACTCACTTACACTGGAATGAAATTGATAAAAGAAATAAACCACGCTTTTTCTTTGTAAACAAGATGGGTGTTGAAAACGTCAAATGGCGTACAAGTTTAGACTCAATCAAAGAAGCATTTGGAAAGCAAGCTGTCGCAGTACAACTTCCAATTGGTGAAGCTGAAAATTTTAAAGGCGTGATTGATTTACTTCACATGAAAGCATACAAGTTTGACGGCGATGGTGGAAGAGAAGAAATTGACATTCCTGCTGACTTAAAAGATGAAGCACTCGCAGAAAGAGAACATCTTATTGAAGTTGCAGCTGAAGCTGATGATGCGTTACTTGAAAAATTCTTTGAAGATGGAACCCTTTCTGAAGAAGATGTTCTTCATGGTCTTCAAGAAGGTATAAACAAATCTAAAGTCTTCCCTGTCTTATTTGGTTCTGGAAATAAAAATATTGGCGTACGAATCATGCTTGATTTTCTGGCAGAATATGCTCCATGCCCAAAAGCTGTTGGCTCCATTGATGCCAAAAAAACTGGCACTGATGATGTCGTAAAACTTACCAACGATGCAAAAGGTAGTACAGCAGCATTCGTGTTCAAACTTGTCTCAGAGGGACATCTTGGCGATATGTCATTTGTAAAATGCTTTAACGGAACAATTAAATCTGGTGCTGACCTCAAGAACCAACAAAAAAGTTCAGTTGAAAGAATCGGACACCTATATACTTTCCAAGGGAAAAACAGAATTGAAGTTCAATCTATCCCTGCTGGTGACATTGGTGTTTTAGTAAAACTCAAAGACACTCATACTGGCAACACCTTAGCTGACAGTTCTTTTTCTGTCACAATTCCTGAAGTAGAATACACAAACCCTGTTATGGATGTTGCGGTAAAAGCGGCAGTCAAAGGTGAAGAAGATAAAATTGCGGCTGGGTTCCATAAGCTAAATGAAGAAGATCCAACGTTCAAATTAGTTGCATTCCCTGAATTAAAACAACAAGTTCTCTATGGACAAGGTCCGACACATATCGACATCTTAGTCGCAAAATTAAAAAATCGTTTTGGTGTAGATGTCGAATTAGTCAAACCACGTATTCCTTATAAAGAAACTATTAAAGGAAAAGCGGAAAGACAATACAAACATAAAAAGCAATCTGGTGGACGTGGTCAATATGGTGACGTGCATATTAGAATTGAACCAAATGGTCGAGGCAATGGCTTTGAATTTGTCGATGCGATCAAAGGTGGGGTTATCCCAAGTAAATTTATTCCTGCTGCTGAAAAAGGTATTATCGAAGCAATGGTTAATGGCAACCTCACTGGCTCACAAGTTGTTGATGTAAAAGTTACTTTGTTCTTTGGTTCTTATCATGACGTTGACTCTTCTGATTTGGCATTTAAGATTTCTGGGATGATGGCATTCCGTGAAGGTTTTATGGAAGCGAAACCTATTTTACTCGAACCTATTTACAATATAGAGATTACAGTTCCTGATGATTTCACTGGTGATGTTATGGGTGATATGTCTTCTCGTCGAGGTAAAATTGGAGGCATGGAACCAAATGGTTCTAATCAGACGATTAAAGCTCAGGTTCCTCAAGCTGAACTCTATCAGTATTCTGTAGACTTACGTTCAATGACACAAGGTCAAGGTATCTACACTTTAGAGTTATCACATTATGAAGAAGTTCCACATGAAGCAGCTGCAAAAGTTATTGCGGCGGCAAAAAGTGAAAAAGAGGCTGAAGAATAATTAGCTAATTTTACTATAAATTAAAGGTCATTCCACATTTGTGAAATGACCTTTTTTCATACATGTACAATCTCTATAAGATTAGCATCTTCTCAGACAATTTTGGACATCATTCTTAAAAGTCTTAACCTTATTTTCTAATCGCTTTAAAACAAAACGTGCCGTTAGTGATTCTTTCATGTTTTCATCGTCTATAATACACAATATCACATATATTGACTTTCCAAAAAGAAATATTGACAACTACACAAATGAGCAGTATAATCGTTTTAAGAATAAAATGAGGATGTATGGATAAGAACAAACTGACAGACCGTCAAAGAACAGTTTTAGAGTATATAAGAAACCAGATTTCTAATCATGGAAGTTCGCCTACTATTCGTGAGATTGGTGCATTTATGAAAATCAGTTCTACCAATGGTGTCCGAATGCATATAACTGCTCTAATAAAAAAAGGGTTTCTCAGAAAAAACCAACATATTGCAAGAGGTCTTGAACTTACGACAGATATTGCACAGGAGATTATCAAACTTCCAATTGTAGGCTCTGTTCCTGCTGGTTTACCGATTGATGCCATCGAAAACATCGAGGGTGAAATTGCTTTTGATGCCTCGTTTTTACCAAAGGGTGAATCGTTCAGTTTAAAAGTTATGGGGGATTCAATGAAAAATGCGGGAATCCTTGATGGTGACATAGTGATGGTTGAGAAAAAGAGCGTTGCCAACCAAGGTGAAATTGTTGTCGCGATCATAGGTGAGGAAGCGACAGTTAAAACATATTATAAAGAAGATAATCATATCAGACTTCAACCTGAAAATGATGATTTTGAACCTATCATCGTTGACAAGAACTCTCCTGAATTTCGTATTGCTGGAAAAGTCGTTGGTTTACTTCGTAAATTTAAATAAAAAAAGCCTACCATAATAATGATAAGCTTTTCATATTTATTCTTAACTCATATTTATTTTTTTTCGCCTGATTCTTTAGCTTTTACAATTTCAATATCTAATTCAATTTTGACTTCATTGCCAACGACTAAACCACCATTATCAAGCGTTCCACTAAAATTGACATTAAAATCTTGACGGTTAATTTTTGTTTTTGCAGCAAATCCTGCTCTGGTATTTCCCCACGGATCAACGACAGTTCCAGAGTATTCTAAATCAAATGTGACAGACTTGGAAACATCTTTCATTGTAAAATCACCTGTGATTTTATAATCATCACCATCTGCTACAATTTTTGTAGACTTAAAAGTAATTGTCGGATATTTGGTTGTTTCAAAAAACTCGTCACTTTTTAGATGATCGTCTCTACCCTTGTTGTCAGTATTGATAGTAGTGGCATCTATTGAAAACTCTACGGTAGCTTTTGTTAAATCTTTTCCATCAAACTGAACTGTTCCCGAAAAATCACTAAAATCACCTTTTACATTTGAAATCACCATGTGACGGACTTTAAAAGAAACTGAAGAATGTGTTTTATCAACTTTCCATTCAGTAGCAAATGCTGTCGATGCCATAATTACCAAAACGAGGGCAGATGTAAATAATTTTTTAAGCATAAAACTCTCTCTCTTTTTCTAATTAGATGAACATTAAACTGTTTGAACTTAGAACGACAAAAGGTCTATAAAGTTCCATTTATTTACAAAAACATTCAACAGATTAAATTATTGTATGATGATACTTTCGAGAATTTAAGGCTTTCGTTGCCTAACCGCTTCAAAGAGACAGACACCACATGCTACTGAAACATTCAGACAATCGACTAAACCTGACATAGGAATATAAGCCAAAAAATCACATCCTTCAGATGTTAATCGTCTCATCCCCTTCCCTTCAGCTCCAAGAACTATCGCTATTGGACCTTTCAGGTCTATATCGTAAATTGTTTGTGTTGCCTGATCAGATGTTCCTACAAACCAAACACCTTTTTCTTTCAGCTCAGCCATTGTTCTTGATAAGTTAGTCACTTGGATAAATGGAACAGACTCGGCTCCACCAGAAGCAATTTGAATAACAGTATCTGTGATTGAGACTGCTCTATCTTTGGGAGCGATAACTGCGTGAATACCAGCAGCAGCAGCAGTTCGCAAACATGCCCCTAAATTATGAGGGTCTTGAATTCCATCTAAGATAAGTAAAAATGGAGGTACGTCAAGATTATCTAAAATCTGAAAAAGCTCATCCTCTGTTTTGACCAGAGCCGACTTTTCTCGATTGACATGTTTACTCGTTCTAACATGTTCTTTAACGGAATTTGAAAAAACAGATTTCTGTCGTCCTGCCTGTTTCTTCTTTCGAGGTTTTTCTTTACGTAGTGGTTTAGCCATGCGAGAATAAAAGACATTTTACCTATTAGTGCAACTGTTAGATTGATGCAAATATAGCTATAACTCAGTTATTTTAAGTTTGCTTTGTAAAATTGCGTACAACACCCAACATACTATAGCAACAATGGCAGCTAAAACAGCAACTTCTGGGGTATCTTTCCATAACCATTGTACTCCTTCTTCTTCAATCCAAGAAACATCTCCAAAAGCAAAAGGGATAAAGCTTGTAAATATTGCCAAAAAAAACAAAAGCGACCTCATCTTTAAATAAAATCGAGTTGTTTTAAGTATAGCAATTTCATCGGGTAATTCAAGCTTTGGCGTTTGTAAAGAAATTGGCATTTTGTATTCTGATGCAAACTCTGGATTCTGCTCAAAATAATTATTCACAAGCAATAGAGTATCAGCACTGGCATGCTTTGAATAATATAATGGTAATAAATCGGTTATTACATTTTCAGAAATTTGAGACATATTATTCTCCTTTTTTTAATTCATGTAAAATTTTTCTTGTTCTTGAAATTTTAATTTTAACATTAGATAATGATAAATTCAGATAATCGGCTATTTCTTGATATGAATAATTTTCATTGGCATACAATAGCAAAGCTGTACGATCAATTTCTGGGAAAGCTTGCAATTGTTGTAATACTCGTGACAATTCTGATTTATTCTCAACTACTTTATCGATACTTTGCCTATTATCAATCAAACTATTTGGTAAAATAGACTTCCCTTTTGATTTTGATAATTGTTGTAAATATAGATTTCTTACAATTGTAATCAGATACTTCTTAACGGTATCAACTTCTATCTCTGAAGGAGTTGTCCAGAGACGTACAAAAGCTTCAGAGGTTAAATCTTTGGCTTCATCTTTGTCACCAGAGAGCCAAAAAGAAAACCGCAATATATCATCTACGTATTTTTTATACACCTGATGAAATGTTATTATCGGCAAAGTCATATTAACAGTATCAATTAAAAGAAGAAAAGTTACAAAATAATTATTTTAAAATAAAATTCTTAAATTTATTAAATGATTTCGTAGGCATAGATAATAACAATATATCTTATAATTCGCATTGGATAGACAAAAAGTGAAAACTTTGCAAAATTACATTTTATAATCCCAAGATATAAAGTAATCGGGTCGCCTACAATAGGAAGCCATGACATAAACAAAAAGAGATAGTTATATTTTTTAAATTTGATATTATATTTTTCAAGTTTTTCTTGATCAAATTTACATACTTTTTCTATAAAATAAGTCACCCCATACAAGCCGAGAAAATAATTAATTGTTACACCAAAACAATTCCCTAAACTTGCAACAAGTAGAAGTAAAGTTGGCTCATAACCAAGTGCCAAAGCACCAAGCAAAGCAGCTTCCGATGACATTGGAATCATAGTTGCACTTAGAAGAGATACGAAAAACAGGCTTATATACATCTTGTTATAGTAGCTGTTTTTACTGCTAACATCAATTGAATAGTGACTTGTATTTTATTGAATTTAGATGACAACAATGCCAACTAAGTAGACAGCTACTACAAACATAACAGAACGTATAACTGGTGTTAATATTGGGATATTTCTTTCATGCCAATCGGCTAACTTGTTCCATTTGAGCCAACGAAGAAACCTAATTCGTATCCCAACTAACTTGGGAACAATTGGAATTAACAGAAATATTAAAATAGCGAATGAAATCAATGCTATATCTTGTGCCATAAGACACCTCCTGAAACAGATTACAAATCATCTACTGTTTCATATACTCAGTAAATTTGAATTTATTCAAAATTTTTATTATTTTTGTAAAAAATCAATATCTTGCGAACCGTTATTTTATTGACATGTATGTCTATTTTCATGTTGTATCAAAAGTTCAAAAGAATAATTGGATATTATAGTCAATTGGCATGGGTGCAGATGAAGTGTTTTGAAATGAAATGAGCTTGTAAGTAATTTTGTGTAAATGTAAATAATTACTTATACTTTGAAAGACACAAAGTATATTTACACAGGAGATATTTATGAGCGAGATCAACAAAGATTTAATCAAAGCACTTCTTAAAGATTACAAAAAGCC
>JAJRQP010000046.1 GCA_024280195.1 Bacteroidota bacterium
ATATCTGGGAATCCTTTTTCGTAATACAGATAGAAAGTTGGCCATTTAGATCCAAGAATGACTTTTCGTTTTGCCTCTCGCATGTATTTTTGATTTGGTGTAAATTGCAAAGTTGCTTCACCAATAAATGCTTGATAAGTCTCAAACTCGGAAGGATCGTTATTAGGAAGAATATTGTCTGTGTTGAGAAATTTATAATCTTTTAAGCTTCTCCTTTCTGACATGCTAAAATCAAGCTGCAGGTTTAAGCCATTTAATATTTCGTAATAATGTCCGATTGTTAAGTCCGTAGTCTCAATAAAATTATCTCGTTTGTAAATTTGTGTAATTGCATCGTAATCTCGAATAACGTCAAAAGAGTGGCTAAAACTAAAGTTAACTGTTCCAAAATGAAACGGATCGTAACGATACCTCCACCACGTAACTCCTTTTACATCGCTGTTTAAAAACCCAATGGATGCTTCTGTATAAGTATCTAAAGTGTGCTCGTTCTCCCATTTTTTAAAAAAGAAAAAACCAGGAGCAATTCTCGGTCCTGCAATGTATATAGGTCTAAAAAAAGCGGCTAGCGAATTGATAGTCCATTGCGTTTTTTTCGCTCTATTTCTATGGTCAATTCCCCACCAAAGGACTTTTAAGACTGTGACTTTATTAAACACTTTATCAATTGAGTCCAAGTATTCTTTTCGATGCTCAGATTCATAAATGCTATCTTTTACAGAGATGTATTTGATTTCTTCTGTGGTTAACGAAGAACCTCTTTTTTCTTTCCAAAAGGTAGAATCTTTGTCATAAGCCTCTTCTTCAGTAACAGATAGCTCGTTGTTAAAATATTTTACAGGAAAATTAGGTTGAAAGTTATAGTCTTTAAATGTGGTAAAGGTGTTGCAGGTAGAAGTTTCTTTATTGTATTTCACGCCATATTTTAGTCGTTGTTCTTTGAGGATGCAAACACTATCACCAGGATGGTCATAGGTCTGAGTGATGGTGAAATAATCGTAAATAAGAAGGTTTCCTTTTTCCATTGTTAGTTCTAGTTTTTGAACTAACCATAAAGAATCGATGACATAGATATATCCTTCCAATGTTGTTGTGGCAATATTTCTAGGAATGATTTTGATCTTATTAATTTTCCGTCCATTCTCTTCATATTGTGCTTCTAACCTATATTTATAAGAGAGAATACCTGGAATAGAAATAGGTGAACTGACAGGTGTTTGATGTAAATCGTCAAGATGAATGAGGTTTTGAAAGAAGTTGAAATTAGACTTAACGGTTGTTGTATAATACAAGTTGTTGTTTTTGCTTCCTCTTAATTCATAGGCATTTCTAATTTCTTTGACTTTGTTTCTTCCTCCAAAATGTTTGGTAAAATCAACCTCTAAAAGCACCATGTCATTGGCTAATTTTTTGTTCTCTTCGCGCCTTAAAGCAAATGGATCATCAATACCTGTAGGGTCGGAACCCCCCTCTTTTTTCTTCTTTCTTTTTTTCTTTTTGGAGCCTTCTTTTTCTTCCTTGCGTTTAATTTTTTCTGTAGCTTTTGTGTAGCCATTAACAGAATGAGGATAGCTCCAAGGGCTAATTTCATCTCTTCTTTCCACAACTTTCAACATGATTTCGCGACCAGGATTGGATTTCTTAGCACTGACTTTCATGTCATCAATGTCTTGAATTTTAATCGGCGTTAAAGAAAAATCGACACGCTCTTCCTTTTCATTGACGGTCACATATCCTTCTTTAATAGTATAACCAGAAGCTTTCACAACAAGGAAGTATTCCCCTTGATACAGCATCATTTCATAATGACCGTTTAGGTCAGCAATTGTTCTTAACTCTGCAGAATTCTTAACAAAAACCTTTGCCGAAGGAATAGGAATTCCATTTTCATCTGAAATTGTTCCTTGCACAAGGTATTGACCATAGAGAGAATTCCCTATTGTAATAAAGAAAAAGAGTATGAAGATGTATGATCGCTTCATTTATAGTAAGACCATTTAAAGCAAAGAATAGTTACAATTTAGTTTGATATATTCTCTCAAAACTAACCAAGAGTATTCTTTAACGCAAACTAATTTGGAATATTTACTCTTTCCTTAATTAAAATTAACGTTTGAAGAATGGCTAATTATTCGTTTTCTTTTTTTTGATTCGCTAGAAATTCTTCGTGTTTCTCTTGACGTTTCATCATCATTTTACGCATGAAGTAGGAAAGAAAAGCAATACCAGCAACAACGTAATAGAACCCCCATTTTTTAAACCCCTCTGTAAACCCCATGTAAGTTACACCGATTAAGATAACGATTGCTGTGAGCAACCAGAACTTGAGCATTATTTTATTGTATGTTTTCATTTTTCAGTTTTTGAAAGGATAAAGTTAATGAAAGAAAGGATTAGAAGTCTATTTTTCCAACAGGCTTTTCAATTTTATATTTGTCAAAAGATTGAGTTGTTTGCAACCCCTTTCCTCGTCCAATTATTCCTTGTCCATCTTTTCGGATGATTACATTTTTGTCAGTGTATATCGTACTGTCTTTTTGATTCCAATGTAATTCTTCTGTTTCCATTTGTTGTTTTTGCTCAAAGTTGCGTAGAATAACAGAGTCTTTTACGACGATTAACCCTGACTCAAAATCAACTTCTCCGTATAGTGAAGTTAGTTGAGAAATAACTTCTCCGCTCTCAGAAAAGAATTCTACACGAACTCCATCTTTTAACTTGGTAATATGTTTGGGGACTCGATAAGTTTCTGCAAGAGTTGCAAATATCTTCACTCTAGCATAACCAGAATCATTATAGAATACCTCAAGATTTCTTGTGACTTCACTCGGAGCATTTGGATTTGAAGTTACTCTTTGAATGGTGTCCAAGTCATTCACGCAAGAAAAAAGAAAACCTGCCATCAAAATGATAGCAGGTAATTTCCAATTATTTTTGAGTGACTGTCTCGTCATTCTTATTGCTTAGGATTTACAGAAACTCCGTAGCAAGAAAGTGTTACTGAAGCAGGACTTCCATTTTCAAAGATATCACTGCTTGTTGGGTAGCGACTTTTGTAAGATGAAATTGAACCTCCAACATCTCCTCCTTGTGCTCTTGCTTTCTCTAACAATTGAACAGCATAGATGTAGTTACATTTTCTGTCGAAAGTACTAGCCCCGCAGTTGTTAGCGTTAGAGCCAACAGACTTTCCAGCGATAGCTAATGCCTTCCCTCTGTACTCACCTTTCACAGACATTGCTGTATTGTAAGCCGCTGTGTAAGAATGAGCTTTGAATTGAGCAACTGCAATCTGATAGCTAATTTCTTGCTTTTTAGCGTCATCTGTTGCAATTCCTTTAGCTGTTCTTAATGTTTTGATAGCTTCTGAAGTTTTACCTTTAGAAGTAAGGTATTTTGCTTTCATTAACTGAGCATCTAAAGAAGTTGGATCCGCCTCAACGTATTTGTTGATTAACATTCCGTATTCTGTTGCATCTGTACATTTTTTCTTCTCTAGCAAAGTAATGAAGTTCATCAAAGCGCCTTTTTTCAATTCAGGATCTTCTGGTAAATTATCCATGTATCCGTTTAGTTCAGGCAGAATGTCTTTACAATCTTTTACTACTGCATTGAAATAACCAGTGATTGTTTCTTGAGTTTTAACTGACATTCCAGCTTTGCTGATGAGAGTAGATAACTCAAAATACTCTGTAATCATTCTTTTCTTTAAAGCAGCTTTCTTTTCTCCAGATGCAGCGGCAAACATTGCATAAGTATTGTAATAGAAATAAGAAACATATCCTTCACCCGTTTTTACTCCTTTGGTATCAACTCCTCTTCTGAACAGCATGTCGGCCTTATCTCTATCTGGCTTAGATGATTGCAAAATATAAGAAGCTCTTAATAAATCATCTTTCTTATCATAGAAACCAGCAGTTTCCATTCTTATATAAGTTGCAACAACCGTATCAATGTATGCCACTTTTTCTTTATCAGTTGTAGAGTTGATTGCGTTTCTTGTAGAGCCGATTAATCTTTTATAATTAGCAGCATCGTAATTACCACAAATAGTTTCGCCTTTAATGTAGTAAGATACAGCTCCTTTATAGTTTTTAATTTTGAGTTCCTCGCCTGCTAAAAAACGCATTCTTTTGCATTCTCTTTCTGTATCATCTTGAGCAAAAGATGTTGCTCCAATTATTAGAAATGTTGCGAGTAATAATTTTCCTAGTTTCATTTTTGTTATTTGTTTAGTTCAATTTTCGTTTAACGAACCATCGGTCTGCACCTGGTGCTATTGAAATACCTATGTTAAAACCGTAGTATCGTTCTTTTAATGCGTTACTATCAGAAGTCCCTCGGTTTCCTATGGAGAATCCTAAATTCAGTGAAGAAAGAGAATTCTGAATAATAATCGGAATACCAAATCCAAATGTTGTGCCAAAATCTTTCACTTGTTCTCCGTTTGTGACATAAGGCATGTTAACTTGGTAAACACCAGCTCGGTACTTAATTCTCTGGTGAAATTTAGTCATTGATTTATTTCGAATATAATCTGTTTCTGGAAGGTATTGTATTCCAAATGTTAATTTGGTTGAGTTGTTAAATGTATTAACGTAATTCGGGTCAAATGTGTTCTGATATCTAGACCATTCTTCCATAGTATAAGATAAATGAAAACCTATTTGAGAATTCAGTTGGTTGGTTTTTTCTTTTTTCGCTTTAAAATTGAGTTCATAACTTAATCCAATAGTCATTGTTGGGATAGTAGATAAGCTACCATTGACAGAATCATTAAAAGATAATGTATCGTAAAAACGAGGATCATTGATATCTGCACCATAAAAAAGACCTTCTTCATATTTAGCATTGATTTTCTGAAGAGGGTCCATGACAACAGAAAGAGCGAGGGTATGATTCTCTTTAATTTTTTGAGAATAAGTCAAACCAAAATTATAGTGAAATGATTTGGCTTGAATTAGCTTGGTGCCAATTCCTCCGGCGTAGACCGAAGCTCCCGTTTTAATAAGTCCACTTTTTCTTGAATTGGTAAGTTGTCCGAAAAGGTATCCAAAATTGGCGCCTAAGGCTATTTTAGCACCTTTATAATCTAACGCTTTAATTGATAATCCTGCAAAAGCTTCGTTTATATTTCCTGTTCCTTCATATATATAATTGATAGAGTCTGTACCTACTTTTATTCTTGAACTAAATTCATAACCTCTAGTTGAAAAGGGTTTTAGACCAAATGCTAAACCAAATCTTTTTGCAAAAGGGAAAGCCATTGCAAAATGTTGAATCGAGGTAACATTACTTGAAGATGTGATTCCATTTTCTGAATAGTTAGAGAATTTAGAAGAAATGCCAATTGAAAAAAGAGGTTGGTGTTTTGCTAGCCCTTGATAAGATGAAGGGTTGTAGAAATTCAAGGTAGTAGAATCAACCATTGTTATTGTAGAATTACCAATTCCAATAAAAGAAGCATGGTTTAGTCCGCCAATTTCACCAATTCCATAAGAACTGAATGGAGAATTTGACCCTTTCTGAGCAAACGAAAATGTTGCTGTAAGCACCAATAAAAATGAAAGAATGAGTCTATGCATTAAATTTGTATATTTCATATAACCCTAAAAGAGTTAAATTTTCAACTGCAAAGATGTCATTTTTTGAATGGATATCAAAGTATCTTGCATCACCTCCTGTCATAAAAAAAGTTAAGTCGTCAAACTGAACTGAATATTGCTCCATTAAACGGTGAATTTCTGCATTTATTCCATTGATGACTCCAGAATGAATACTAGAAGTCGTGTCAGTCCCGACTAAGCTAGTTGCTTTTTTGTTGGACAGCAAAGGCAGATTTCCTGTGTAATCATTCAATGATTTGTAGCGTAAATTAATACCAGGAGAAATAGATCCTCCTAAATATTCACCATTGGCACTAACAATGTCAAACTTTAAACACGTTCCAATGTCGATTGTTACAGCGTAACCTTTAGAAATGTTGTTAGACGCATACACAGCATTGCAAATTCTGTCAACTCCTAAAGTTTCAGGAGAATTATAACATAAAGCAATGGGTAAATCCGTTTTGTTAGTCACGATAAATGGTTCCTTGAAAAAACTGACCAACTTTTTTGTCATTTCATTCGATAGAACAGAAGAAATTACAACTTGTTTTATGGATGAGCTAGAAAAGGTATCAATAAACTCTTTAAATGACAAACGTTCCGTTTCAACTAGTTCTCCATTAACAAAAGTTGCCAGTTTTACTACTGTGTTTCCTGCATCAATAATAAGGACTTGATTCATGGTTCAAATTTAGTCAATACTTTTAGACTTAGTAGCTCTTGCAGTTGATTGTTCTTAATACCTTAGTTTTTTTTACTATCTTTGTAACAATATTAATTAATAAAAACAAAAAAAATATGAAAAGAATTTTACTTTCAATTGTTGCTGTTTGTTCAGTAATTACAATCAACGCCCAAGTTGACACTTTAACAGAGTTTTTCACTGGAACACCTACTATTTATAGTGTAGGAGCTGCTCAGGGAGGTGGTTATGTTTCGGGAAATAATGGATATGGTGATATTTCTAAATTTCAACGCTTTGATGCAGCGCATGGTATTTCTGGAAATGGAATGATAACAGATGTTCTTTTATCAATGCCTATTATTGTTGATGCAGGTGGAACCTTTAAGGTTCAAGTAGTTGATTTCTCAGGTGCTGCTTTAGGTACTATATTAGCCGAAGAAACAATTACAATTGCATCAGTTGATACTGCTTTAACCGCTTTTTCTATAGCTGAAGGAAGTGTGATTTATAATGTTGCAGTTGCTTTGACTACCCCTGTAGCGATCACTAGCACTAGTGATTTAGCAATTGGAGTTTTGTTGCCAACAACTGCAGGTGATACTGTTGCGTTGATAAACAATACAGATTTGGATTTTGCAGATGCTGCAACTCATACATTTGAACAGTGGAGTAATGGTTCAGTTAACTATATTGGAGATCCAAATAACTGGAACTTAGGGATTGCATTCGGGATTTATCCAGTTGCTAGTTTTGGAAATATCGGCATTTTGGAGCATTCACTTGAAGCAAATGTTTACCCAAACCCAGCTTCAACGGTATTAAATGTTAACACTTCTAGTGCTGTTACTTCTATTTCTATTCTTTCGTTAGATGGTAAAGTTTTATCTACAACGAACATGAATGGAACTTCAACTTCAGTTGATGTATCAACTTTAACTGCAGGAGTTTATTTCTACGAAATCGTTGCAGAAGACGGTAACGTAATTAGAAATACTTTCGTTAAAAAATAATTATTGAGAACTTTTCTCATTAATATGAAAATGAGCGACTTTAAATAGTCGCTCATTTTTTTTGAAAAAAAAAACCTCAGAAGTTTTGGTTTAGAAAAAAGTTGTTATCTTTGCGCTCACCAAATAGGTTGGTGATATAGCTCAGTTGGTAGAGCAATGGACTGAAAATCCATGTGTCCTTGGTTCGATCCCGAGTATCACCACAAGAAAGCGTTAACTCGAAAAGTTGACGCTTTTTTTATGCGTTAATATTATTATTCTAACCAGCTTGCACCCGTATTTAACTTGTTAAAAATAAGCTCTAGCCGTTGTTTCCTATATGTTGGTGCAAAATTCGTCGAAATATATGATGTTTGTTGTGGGGTGAGATGTAGATTGCTGTTGTATATAAATAACGATATAGCAACAAAAAAACAATGTTGTTGGTATTTCTGCTCCGTCGAAAATAGCGGGTGTTTTTTGGTTTTTAGCAGGAATTAGCTGAATTTAGTATTCTAAACAATTAAACTTTTTTAACGCATGCAGATTACTACAAGGCTTTTTCTAACCATCATTATTTTTATTATTCCTTTTCAATTTACAGCACAAGTTACTGTTCATTCTGAAAACTTTGCTACTGGATTAGGCAGTTGGACTGCAATAAGTGTTACTGACGCTGGAGATGTTTGGACAAACAATGGAGGTGTTGCCGAAATGACAGGTTGGGGCGGAACAGATGATGAAGATTGGCTCATTTCTCCAGCAATTAATATGAATAATCAGGGAGATGAGTATTTTATTTTCGAGTACGATGATAATTTTTCTGGTCCATTGATGGAGGTTTTCTATTCAACAAATTACAATGGAGGAGGTACAGTAGGGGATTTACAGTCTGCAACTTGGAATGCTCTTCCTGATCTTATCCTTGACATGAATAACATTTCATGTTTTGGTTCTTCACTAGAAAGACATCCAGCAATTGATGTGAGTGGTATAGTTGGAGCTAATGTATATTATGCGTTTAAATATACGGGTCAATCAGGCTTATCAAAGCTATATAAAATTGATAACGTTCATATTGAAGCAGATTATTACGGAGCTGTTTACACATTTATTCAGAATGGAGGTAATTGCTCTCAGTTAAAAACAGAACTATATAATGCAATAAAGGGTGTTGTTAATATTCCAAGATATACTGCGTCAACCTATGATGTTTGGGATGCCTTGATGGTTACTGACAGAAAAAGAAATGATGCAAATACTGCAGATGTAGTTTTTGATATGTTTGTAGATGTTCCTGGTGGTCCAGATGTTTTTGAGTTTGATCATTGTGCTGATAAAGACAATGGCTCATGCCCAGGAGGAGAGGGGCAGTGCTATAATAGAGAACATACTTTGCCAAAATCTTGGTGGGGAGGAGGAACAGCCTATCCTTCAGATGCGCAAACATTTGATTTACATCACGTTACTCCTTCTGACAGGGCGTTAAATACAGCAAAGTTAAATTACCCTCCAGGAGTAGTGCTTTCAGCGACAACTACAGGTTCTAATGGTTTCAAAGTAGGATATAACAACACTTATCCTTGTTCTTCCATGCAATATTTTGAACCGATTGACGAATATAAAGGAGACTATGCTAGAATGTTTTTCTTTATGGCGACTAGGTATGAGAATATTATTGCAGGATGGACTGCTTCAAATGGAGGTTGTGCAATGGCAGGAAATTCTTTCCCTGTATATAATCAATGGATGATTGATTTGTTATTAGAATGGCATGCAAACGACCCGGTAAGCACAAAAGAAGTGAGTCGTAACAACGCAGTTTATGGAGTACAAGGAAATAGAAACCCGTTTATTGATAACCCACAGTGGGTTGGATACGTTTGGGGAGATTTATTAGGCAATACTTGTGATGTTTTAGCCGCTTCCTGTACAAGTACTTCTAGTACAGATGTAATTTCTGCATGTGATACATATACTTGGATTGATGGAATTACTTACGCGAGTTCTAATTCAACAGCAAAAGATACTATTCCTAATGCTGGAGGATGTGACTCTATCATAACCTTAAACTTGACAATTAACCCAAGTTATTCAGTTTCACAAACAGCAAGTGCATGTAATTCTTATGTTTGGTCACAGAACGGAATGACTTATAATTCTTCTGGTACTTATATAGACACAACGACCACTTTGGCAGGATGTGATTCTATC
>JAJRQP010000003.1 GCA_024280195.1 Bacteroidota bacterium
ATTAGAAGTTTGTTCTACTGCTAATCAAGATAATCCAATGATGAACATTGGTTGTGCAGGAACGCCAATTTTAGGATTGGATGTTTGGGAGCATGCATACTATTTAAACTACCAAAACAGAAGACCTGATTATATCAACGCGTTCTTTAGTGTGATTAACTGGGAAGAGGTTGCTAAGAATTTTACAGCTGCTAAATAAGTAGTTTTTCTATAAAAAAATGGTGCGATGAGCTTTGCTTGTCGCATTTTTTTGTTTGCATAATTTTGTAACTAATTAGAATGCATGCGTTACATTCTCAAAATCAAACACATGCAACTCTCTCCATCAAAATCGTTTTCAGTAATGAGCTTCATTACTACTATTCTAATCATTCAGGCTTTTACTTTTTCTACTCCTCCAAAAGAAGTTGAATTAAGCACAGCAATTACAAGCAAAAAAGTCAATGCAGAGATAAAATCAATTGGCAGACATGAAGGGAAATCTATTGCTATAAAATTAAAAAACAACACCTCATCCAATTTACGTGTTAAAATTCCAGCTGGCACACTTTTTCATCCAGAAGATAATGGAGAACAAACACTCATTCATTTAGAGGATAATTTTATTGCCTTAAAGCCAAAAGGGGAATACAACGGTTTTTTAGCTGGATTCTGCACAGAATCCAGTGATCGATGTCCCTCAGATGGAAACGGAATGGAAATCGCTCAAAATAAGAATCCTAAATTCACGAAACTATCTGACTATCTTAAAGGAAAAAAAATAAGTAAGTCCGTTTATCAAGATGCTGTCTGGGCAATTTCTGATGGAAAAAGTGTGTCCAACATTGATTCTTCCGAACCAAGTTCTGCTGCGTTAAAAAAGTTTATGGCCACATTAACAGGGCAGGAAAACACATGGTTTTCTTCTCCTCAAAATCGACACGTTGATGAAGGCGGAAATATAGTTCAAGAAACAGTTCTGATAACAGGGCAACTAAAATTTGATTGCCGAAAAAACGCACAAGTAAAACAAGATATTTACAAAGAAAATGGGGAATCGGTTTTTATATCAAAGAGATCCATGACTGCTCAAACAGGGAAAGTAACTTATAAATTTACGATGAGAGTAAAAGGTTGGGAGAAAGGGAAATACTATATCAGAATTCACGAAGGAGGTCATGAAATAACAAGGTATTATTTTGAGGTATAACTTATAGCGTAGAATATATAGAGGATGATGAGTGCTTGAGTTATGAGTTATGAGTTATGAGTTATGAGAAAGTATTTTCCTTTTGCTTCGAAATGAATGAAACTCATCAATCATCTATTATCCACTATACATTAAAGCGTTAAGCCATTAAAATCAAACCACTTCTGGTAAATTAATCGCAATGACCGCCTTAACTTCTGGAGCAACTTTCTTTACTGATTCTTCTAAGCCTGCTTTGAGTGTCATCATAGACATTGAGCAATCACTGCACGAACCTAACAAACGAACAACTACCGTCGCATCATCTTGAATTTCAACCAATTCCATGTCACCACCGTCTGCGTGCAAGAAAGGACGTAATTGTTCTAGCGCGCCTAAAACCTTCTTCTCTATCTCTTCCTTATTAATTGGCATGAACTGTCTTTTTAGATTGTTTTTTAGCCTTCACAGCTTCAACTTCTTTGACAAAGATACGAACTAAATCTTCAAAAGCTTGTGCTGTCGGTGTGCTGTCTTGAAAAACTGCTGGTCGGCCCGCATCTCCTGCTTCTCGGACTCCTTGCACTAATGGAATATGCCCTAAGAAAGGGACCTCCATTCCGTGTGCTAAATTCTTTGCTCCGTCTCTACCGAAGATGTAATACTTATTTTCTGGTAATTCTGCAGGCGTAAACCAAGCCATGTTTTCAACTATTCCAACAACAGGCACGTTAATCGTATCCATTTGGAACATGTTTACTCCTCTTCTAGCATCAGCTAACGCAACTTCTTGCGGTGTACTGACAATCACTGCTCCATCTAAAGGAACGGTCTGCACTAGTGACAAATGAATATCTCCAGTTCCAGGAGGAAGGTCAATTAACAAATAGTCTAACTCTCCCCATTCTGCATCCGTAAACATTTGCGTCATTGCTTTTGCAGCCATTGGACCCCTCCAAACCACAGCGTTATCTTGTTCTGTGAAGAATCCTATTGAAAGAAGTTTAATTCCATAATTAACAACTGGATTAATTTTTGGCGTTCCGTCCACATCAATCATTGTTGGTTTGTCTCCCACCACATCAAACATTGTTGGCATTGAAGGGCCATAAATGTCTGCATCTACAATTCCCACTTTATAACCTGCTTTTTGCAAACCTCCAGCGAGATTAGCTGTAATAGTTGATTTTCCGACCCCTCCTTTACCAGAAGCAATCGCAATAATATTTTTAACCTGTGGAAGAATTTTTCTATGCGCTGCTTTCGCTTCTGCAGGCATTCCTTTGACATCTATATTTAATTCTACATCTGGAAACTTTCGTTTGATGTTAAAATCAATTGCCTCTGTCATTCTCTTACGAGCATGCAATGCAGGATTAGAAATGTAAACTTTAAGGGACAATTGATTATTTTCAATGTCGATATTCTCTACTAAATTAGCAGAAACAATGTCTTTTTTTAAGTCCGGTTCAATAATAGCACCTAGTACTTCTAAGACATTTTCGCGTGTTAATTCCATGATATTTTGATCGATTGATCGGTATTAGCTTTTCTTAATTGGCTTAAATGACTTGATTGATTTTGCCATCAATTCTATAATCATTTTTTCATAACCTTCTTCTCTAGAGCTTAATTCGTAAGTCAATCCATTGACAATTTTTTGTCCATAAACATGATATGATTTGTGCTCTACACCAACAGCAGGAGAAGCGTTGTCAGTACCTTTTACAACTAAAGTTCTTTCGTAAAGAATCAAGTTTTTTTCATCAATGATGTAATTGATTTTATAGAAATCTTTGTCTGCTAGTTCCTTTTTCTCTACTTCAATTAAATCTGTAACGTCTGCATAATCTTCGATTTCAAGTTCGAAATTCTGCCCAACTTTTAATACCCATTTAATGTCAGATTCTGTATGAATAACTTCAGGCTTCGTTGACGCACCTATATTTGCCGTTTCGTCTGGTAAGGAAATCATTGCAGGTATATCGTATTGAGCTAAATTAAAATCTTGAAACTCATAATAGTCATCGTTTACTTCAATATCTGTTTCGTCAACATTCGGTTTATCCTCACAAGAAGACAATAGTACAAAACTACAGAAGACACTGATGACAACTAAAAATTTGAATGATGATTTTCCGATCATTTGTTCTTTTTTTGCAAAATTAAATTTGATTCCATACAAATATACGATTTAATGACTGAATGCCGTAATGAAAAGTAAATGAAGTGAACAACCTTTTCGTTCTATATGATAAGCACTCCTTTATCTCCAAGAACAGGGATTGTTTTCATGTTTTGTTCTGAAATAGATTCTGGCACAAAAATAAACTTCTTATCGTGCATCACCAATTCTCCTGTTTCTTTAGAATCACTCCAAAAACTCACCCAAAACTCGTTGGCAATTCCAAAAACATCTTCCATAATTGGTTCAATTTTAGCGACCTCGTTCGGGAGCAAAACTTCGATAGAATGTCTCAAAGTGGAGGTTTTGATTTTCTCTCCTGTTTTCAAGTTGGTACCATAACCTTTGCTTGTTATCATTACACCTTCAATTATTGCTTCACTTAAATTAAGTAAATAAACATTATAGATTTTCTGATTTAACTCGTTGAATTGTTCAACTACTGCGACTCCTATATTTTCAACTTTTGGTCCTGCTAACTCTTCACGCATTACTTCGACTCAATTTGATGTGCAATTTTTCTTCCCATCTCTAGGTATTGGAAAAAATCTTGCGAATGACCTACCCTAAATTTATTCTCTTCTAAATAAATTGGATTATCCAACTTATTTTTGTCAAAGTTAAAGTTTCTTTTCTTTTTAGAGCCAATTCTTACGATAACAAGATTTTCATCAGGAACTGTGATGATGTACTGACCTTTTACACCCCTAAAATAATTGACCTGTGAATTTTCATCCATGAACAACCAAGTATGCAGGCCATATCGATAATTTGGTATTTCTTCTTTTGTCATTAACGGAGCTGGTTTCATCATCTCGCTATAATAGCTTTCAGAAATAACTCGATTACCGTTAAACACACCTTTGTTTAGCAGAAGTAAACCTAAACGTCCATAATCTTTTGTGTTTGCATACATGCAGCAAAAAGATTTCTCGTCACCATTTTCTGTGTCAAGGCTCCAAAAAGCATCGCTCTCTGCTCCAATTTTCTCCCAAATTTTTTCTTGTGCATACTGAGTTAAATCTTTGCCCGTTGCTTTTTCGACAATAAACCCGAGCAACTGAGAATTACCACTTTGGTAGTTAAAGACTTTGCCTGGTTCCGTAATTAATGATTGCTTGGTGACTAATTCATAAAGATGTTCTCCATAATATGATTCTGCATTATCAGAAAGAGGGTTTTTTGCACTTTCTGTCCAATCTAGCCCCGAGGACATTGTCAATAAATCACGAATGCTTATTGTCTCTTTATTTTTGCTGCAGAATTCTGGAAGGTAATCACAAACAGCATCATCAAGAGATTTTATTTTCCCCTCATCCAATGCAACCCCTACTAAAATCGCAACCACCGTTTTTGCCATTGAGAATGAATTGGAAACTTTCTCTGCAGAATGATTTTCCCAATACTTTTCAAAAAGTAAGGTGTCATTTCTAAAAACTAGGATGGCTTTTGTTCGGAAATCATCGATAAAATTTTTTTCTTCAGTACTTAATTCATAAGCGTTATAATTACTGTGAATCTTTAATTTAGAAACATCACTTGATGCAGATAAAGTAGCGTATGGGAACACGTCTAAATCATAAATTGTTGGGCTAATTTCTCCTCTAAAATAGGTGTTAGCAATGCCTTTATAAATATAGAACCTTCCAGAAAGGAGAATAAATAAATTGATCGAAATAATAATAACGATTAGACCAATTCCAATAAATTTAAACAGTTTACGTAGTAGCTTCATTAAAATTTAGATATAAGAGTAACCGAACAAGGTGGCAAGTTTTTGTTTTAAAACCTCAGAAACTTCTGCCATGTTTAGCTTCTTACCTAGTTCATTCTCCATTGAAGTTACAGCTTTATCTTGAATTCCACAAGGAATGATGTGAGAAAAATAACTGAGATCAGAATTGACATTAAATCCAATTCCGTGCATCGTAACCCAACGAGAGCTTTTCACCCCTAGTGCACAAATTTTTCTAGCGGTTGGTAAATTACCATCAATCCAAACTCCAGTAAGTCCATCAACTCGCCCTGATTTAATTCCATACTCTTCTAAAGTAAGAATCACCGCCTCTTCTAAAAAACGCAAATATTTATGAATGTCAGAAAAGAAATGGTCCAAATCAAAAATAGGATACGCAACTAATTGCCCCGGTCCGTGATATGTAATATCACCCCCTCGATTGATCGCATAAAATGATGCATTATTTTCTTCTAAAGCAGCATCATTTAGCAATAAGTTTTCTTTATCGCCACTTTTTCCAAGCGTAAAAACATGCGGGTGCTCACAGAAAAGAAGATAGTTTTTAGTCGGCTCTGTTGATTCTCCTTTCCGAACTTTGATCTTTAAATCAACTGTTGCTCTAAAAATTTTCTCTTGATAATTCCAGGCTTCTTTGTAATCAATCAGACCTAGATTCTCGTAGATAACTTCTGGCATTTCTTTTAATTAAAGTTGGCTAATTCACTTTTTAAGAAATCAATCACTTCGATATCTATAGGATCAACTTGTTTTAAATCAGACAGATACAATGATGCCCAATCTACAATATTGATGAAATAAATTGTTTGCTCAATGAAAGAATTTCCTTTTGCTAGAAGCTCCATTTGCTTTGCTCCTTTCTTGGCAACAACATCTTTACAGATTTCTAATCGCTTCGCATTTCGAGGATGCATGTCTTCAGAAGTAAAGAAAACCGTTGCAAAACGATCATCTCCTCCACCCCATCCAACAAGTTCGTTGTGATTCATTTCAGGAATAGTGTGGTGCCAACAGAGCATCTTTCCATTCTCATTAAATTGCTGACGAGCACGAACCAACATGGGTTCAAATTTCGTTTCTGCATAAAGAATTGGAACATGCCCTTTTAAGAATTTTGCTAATTCTAACGCTTTTGCTTTAATTTCTTTTTCATCTGCTACAATGAGATCTTTTGCTTTTGCAATTTCTGTCAAACGCTCTGCAGAAGTCAATCCTAATTCTGAGAGGATGTTTAGCAATTGAACAATTGAATATGCCAATGCCGTTCTTGGAGGGTTTCCACCAGGAACTATGACACAATCATACTTATTTGTTGCACAAATTTCTTTTAATTTCCCACCAGAACAAATTCCAATAACCTGTGCTTTTTTAGAAATTGCCTCTTCAATGCAACTTAAAGTTTCTTCCGTATTTCCAGAATAAGAAGAGCCAATTACTAAAGTATTCTCATTGACATATTGTGGTAAAGAATAAGCGCTGACTCCTTCCACTGGAACATTTATTTCTTTTGCTACCCAGCTAGAAACTAATTTGCCCCCTATACCTGAACCACCCATTCCGCAAATAATAATGTTCTTTATTTCTGTAGAATTAGGTCTGATAGTCGCATTTTTTGCAATCGATAAGGCTTCTGTAATATTCTCTGGGAAGGCACTGATTAGTTTTTCCATCATCTCATTCATAGTCTGTAGTCTCAATTTCTATTAAGGATAACGAAAATAATACAAAAAAGTTTTAAAATGGGTACACTTTCTTACACAAAGCATTAATAATTGTAATTTTGCTAAAAATTCGATGAAATGAAATCAAAAACAGCAAAAGAAACATTGGCAATTACGACGAAATTAGTTTTGCCTAATGATACAAACACCTTAGGCAACCTATTTGGTGGAGAATTATTGGCTTGGATGGATGTGATTTCGAGTATTTCTGCTCATCGTCATTGCAAAAGAGTGGTTGTAACTGCTGCTGTAAATAATGTTTCTTTTCAACAACCTATTAAGGAGGCATCTATTGTGACATTAGAAGCAAAAGTATCAAGAGCTTTCACTTCATCAATGGAAATTTTTGTGGATGTATTTGTCGAGGATAATGTTACTGGGGAAAAAGTAAAAAGCAATGAAGCCATTTATACCTTTGTTGCGGTTGATCAAAACGGAGGCCCTATTGCTGTTCCAGAATTGATTCCAGAAACTGATTTAGAAAAACAACGATTCGAAGGCGCACTAAGAAGAAAACAACTCGGATTAATTCTCGCAGGTAAAATGAAACCAAATGATGCGGGGGAGCTGAAGAAATTATTTATGGGGGAGTAGTTTTACCCACTATCTCATCCACATTCTGCTTTACCATACAATCAAAAATAAAAGACAATATATTGTCCGTTTATAAATAATAATACGTATATTAGCTCATATATTGTCTAAATATGGGAAAATACAGTGTTAATAAACAGCCGCATGATGTCCTACTTGAGTTGGCGGCTAAATTTAGGGAGATTAGAAAAAATCAAAATTTATCAAGACGCGAACTGTCTGAACGATCGGGTGTTTCTGAATCAAGCATAAAACGATTTGAATTGACCGGAAAAGTTTCTTTAGAATCACTTCTTCGAATTACTCATTTAGTAGATCGATTACTAGACTTTGAGAACGTTTTCAGCAAAATAGAAAGCAATTACAATGATGTAGAGAAGCTATTTAGTCACAAAACGAAACGAAAATGACTGGAGTAAAAAAAATAGAAGTTTCGATTCTGTTCGATCGTGAAAAAATTGAAGTGGGTGAAATAGTTTTGGGTGGGAAGGAAATCTATTTTAAGTATTACCCTTCGTTTATTGATTTAGGAATAGAAATTTCTCCTATTAAATTACCGTTGTCAGATAAAATATACTCAGCAGATAGATTGCCGTTTGATGGATTGTTTGGCGTGTTTAATGATTCTCTTCCGGAAGGATGGGGACGTTTATTAATAGATCGAAAACTGGGGAATATGGGAGTTCCTTTAACTTCCGTAACACAACTTGACCGTTTGACTTTTGTTGGAGATAGCGGAATGGGCGCTTTGATGTATTCTCCAAAAGAAGAAATGGGGATTGAAACCGATAATAATTTGAATCTAGCATTAATCTCGGAGGAAATTCAAGAAGTTCAGGAAGGGGTAAGTGAAGATGTTATTGAAAAACTCATTGATTTAGGAGGGTCTTCGGGCGGAGCAAGACCGAAGATATCTGTTGGGTACAATAAAACTACAGAACACCTCATTCACGGAACAAATGAATTGCCAGAAGGCTACGAACATTGGATAATTAAATTTCCAACATCGAATGATTATCCAGATATAGCCAATATTGAATTGGCCTATTATAAAATGGCTTTAGATGCTGGTATTGAAATGAATGAGTCTCGCCTGTTTAAAGACGCAAAAGGGAAAGCTTATTTTGGAACCAAACGATTTGACAGGGTAGAAAATGATCGTATACACATGCACTCCGCTGCAGGTTTGATGCACGACGACTTTAGACGAAGTAATATGGACTATGGTCATTTAATGGATTGCGGATTCAAATTGGTAAAGCATGTAGGGGTTTATGAGAAAATCTTAAGGCTTGCGGCATTTAATATCTATGCGCATAATAGAGATGACCATAGTAATAATTTTGCCTTTTTGATGAACCCCAAAGGTGAGTGGAGTTTTGCTCCTGCTTATGATCTAACCTTTTCATCTTCTTCTCATGGTTTTCACAGCACTACTGTTGCTGGAGAAAGTGAATCTCCAGAAAAAGCCAATTTAATGGAATTAGCGAAAGAATTTATGGTTAAAAAAATAGATATTTCTATAGCAGAAGTTCAACAATCTATAAAAAATTGGAAACAGTACGCAGAAGATTGCGGTGTGTCCAAAAAAAACACAAAAATGATAGAATCTGTGCTTAAGCGAAATCTTAATCTGTAGCATATTCTTAGAGAATGAAAAAACAATCAACCCACTATCTCATCCACATTCTGCTTCATCATACAATCAAAATGCTTTTTTGGGCATTCTTGAAAACCAATTTTAGAACAAGGACGGCAATTTAATCCTTTAACTTCGTGGATGCTGAATTTGTCTTGCTTATTGGGATAATACGGGTACATTCCTAAATCTGGGACGGTACTTCCCCAAACAGATGATATTTGCACACCAAAGCAACTAGCGATGTGCATCATTCCCGTATCGTTCGTAAACAAACGATTGCTTTGTTTTACAATACTTGCCGATTGATTCAGATTAAAACCTCCGCAGGCACTTTTGATATTTTTACCTGGCAAAGCATCTATGACTTCCAAAGCAAAAATGGCATCCATTTCTCCACCTAAAAGAATAATTGGGTCATTGATTTTTGTGATAATTTTCACCAATAGTTCTTTGGGCATTCGTTTTGTTTTGAACTGTGCACCAATGGCAATAGTTTGAAAATCAGTAAATCCAAATTCTTTCTCAACATCGACTTCATCTTTCTCCGAAATAAAATACTCACATGGAAGAGAGTCGTTCTTTACATTCAGCGATGTAACAGTATCAAAATAACGCTCAACAATATGCACTTTAGGCATTTTGTTGACTTTGAATTTTACCAACAACCATTTCTTCCAATTCAATTTATTAAAAGATTGAGAAGGTCGTCTTAATTGTGCTTTCAATGATTTCGTTCGAAAATTGTTGTGCAAGTCTATGATGAAGTCGTAATTCTCTTTTTTCAGGTCAGGAATAAGTTCATCAATGTGCTTATCCATTGCATAA
>JAJRQP010000004.1 GCA_024280195.1 Bacteroidota bacterium
AAGGTTTTAATGCTGGCGGAGAACAGTTTTATACATTGATAAAAAACAGTACCTCATCAGACCCTTCAATTACTAAACGATCGTTCAACTCCATCACCACTACTGTGACTGGTGCTGCGCAAGATTTTTACAATTACATACTAGTAAATGAGCCAAGCTCTTCTTTAGCTCAAAACAAACCAACTTTTACCAACTTAAGTGTTTCTAATGGATTCAGTGTTGTGGGAATCTTCTCTGCTCGACAAACGGTAAAAGTTGTTAAGCCTCTTATTGATCCTTCTAATTCAAATTTCATTAGATGCATCAATGTAGCAACAACTGACAAATTGTGTACAGGTCCAGTCACAGGTACTCTTTTGTTTTGCAGCGATCACCCTGCTGATGTTTTAAAAACATGGTCTTGCCCATAAAATCATCATTGATTTCTTAATATTATTATCTTAGCGTTATGTCTGAAAGGAAAACGCTTTTTGTCGATGTAATTCTACCCATTCCAATTAGGAATGAGTTTACCTATCGTGTTCCTTTTGAAATGAATGATGCCATTTTTGCTGGTGCTAGAATTGTCGTTCCATTTGGTAGAGCAAAACTTATTACTGGTATTGTCACAAACATTCACGAGAACATTCCTAAACAATACCAAACTAAATATGTTGAGTATTTACTCGACGACCAACCGATTATTACTCCAAAGCAATATACCTTTTGGAAATGGATTTCGGAATATTATATGGCTCCTATTGGGGACGTTATGAACGCTTCTCTACCTGCAAATTTTAAATTAGCCAGTGAAACGAAAGTAGTATTGCATCCAGACTTTAACCTCGACTTAAAATTTTTAACTGAGAAAGAAAAGGAAGTGATTATTGCTCTCGAAATGAGAGATACACTTGATCTTAAAGAAATTTCAGAGGTTGTTGGAATTAAAACCATTCAACCAATTATAAAAAGTTTAATTGACAAAAAAGCGATTCTTTCTTTGGAAGAACTCAATGATAAATTCTCCCCAAAAACAGCAACTTTTGTCTGCTTTTCTGACAATTACCAGAATGAAGCTACTCTAGAAGAATTCATTAACGTTTTGGAACAAAAAAAAGGAAAAGAAAAACAACTTAAAGCAATTCTAACACTCATTCATCTTCACGCCAAACAAGACAACGAATTTGTTTTACGAAAAGATATTCTTCTAGAAAATGTTTCACAATCTAGTTTGAATACCTTAGAGAGAAATGGTGTCATTCTCCAAGAAAAATTGGAAATTACTCGTTTAAAACAAGAAGATAAAGAAACAGTTGGGTTTAAACCTCTTTCTGAATTTCAGCAAAAAGCACTCGAAGAAATTCACACTTCTTTTGAAGAAAACAAGGTTGCATTACTACACGGAGTAACTGGGTCCGGAAAAACAGAAGTCTATGTTCAATTGATTCAAGAGCAACTAGATCTTGGTAAACAAGTCTTATTTCTACTTCCTGAAATTGCACTAACTACCCAATTAATACAACGTCTATCGGCTTATTTTGGAGAACAAATTGGGGTCTATCATTCTAAATTCAATCAAAACGAAAGGGTTGAGATATGGAATCATGTCTTAAATAATGACATGAATAAATTTAGAATTGTGTTAGGCGCTCGGTCTTCAATTTTTCTACCTTTTAGAAACCTAGGATTAATTATCGTAGATGAAGAACATGAATCCAGTTTCAAACAATACGATCCTTCTCCCAGATATAATGCCCGAGATTGTGCGATTGTTTTAAGTCATTTACATAAGGCTAATATTGTCTTAGGATCTGCTACTCCATCGATAGAAAGTTATCACAACGCGAAAACTGGCAAGTACACATTGGTCAAAATGACGGAGCGATTTGGAGAATCAACTATGCCTGAAATTTTGTGTGCTGATGTCCGAAAAGAACGACGTCAAAAAAGTATGAAATCTCACTTTACATCTTTCTTAATGGATAACATACGAGGAGCGTTGAATTTGAATGAGCAAATTATTCTTTTCCAAAACAGAAGAGGATACACTCCGCTTTGGAGGTGTGAAATTTGCAACTGGACGCCTAAATGTATCAATTGTGATGTTTCATTAACCTACCATAAACACAGCAATCATTTAAAATGCCATTATTGCAGCTACTCAACAAAACCAATTGGATCTTGTGCAGCATGTGGAAGCAATAGATTAAACATGCTAGGTTTTGGTACAGAAAAGATTGAAGATGAATTAGCGGTTATCTTCCCTGACAAAGTTGTTAAACGAATGGATTTAGATACTACGCGTTCTAAAAATGCTTACGCAAACATTCTCAATGATTTTGATAATCACAAGATTGACATCCTTATAGGAACGCAAATGGTCACAAAAGGATTGGATTTTAACAACGTAAATTTGGTTGGAATTTTGGATGCTGACATGATGCTAAACAGAGCTAATTTTAGAGCATTTGAAAGATCTTTTCAATTGATGACTCAAGTTGCAGGAAGAGCAGGAAGAAGAAAAAAACGAGGAAAAGTAATTGTTCAAACTGGTGACCCTGATCATTGGGTTATTCAGAAAGTAATAGACCATGCTTATGAAGAGTTTTATGCGAGCGAGGTAATTGAGCGTAAGAATTTTTTCTATCCTCCTTATTTCAAAATCATTGAAATTACGCTTAAACATAGAAATGAAAATGTGCTTATAAAAGCATCGAGTGAACTTGCAGATAAACTGAGGTTATCCTTTAAAGAACGAGTTTTAGGACCTGAATTCCCTGTTGTCAAAAGAATTCACAATTTATTTCTGAAGAGAATCACACTAAAAATTGAAAAAGATGCCAACGATAAAAAAGTAAAGGAACGCATTCACCAAATACTTGATGAATTTTATAGCGTTCCTACTAACAAATCAATTCGTACAGTCATCGACGTTGATCCCGCTTAACCTAGGTATGTTTTAAGCATCCGGCTTCGGGTTGTTAATCGCAATCTACGAATTGCTTTCTCTTTTATTTGTCTTACTCTTTCTCTTGTTAATTCAAAGCGTTCTCCTATCTCTTCTAAAGTCATCGGTGGTTTTTCATTCAAACCAAAAAACATTCTAACAACTTCACCTTCTCTTGGTGTCAACGTTTTTAGCGAACGCTCTATTTCGTTTCTCAATGACTCAAGTAAAAGGTTCTTTTCAGGACCAGGTAAAGAATCATTAGGGAGAATGTCATACATACTCGACGAAGAAGCGTCTCCCTCAACTAACGGAGCATCCATTGAAACATGACGTCCATTGTTTCTCATTGACTGTTGAACATCTTCTATCGTACAATCTAAAAAATCTGCTAATTCACTTGCAGAAGGAGGTCTTTCAAATTTTTGTTCTAATTCTGAAAAGGCTTTATTGATTTTACTAATCGTTCCAATCTTATTCAAAGGCAAACGCACTACTCTAGCCTGTTCAGCCAGTGCCTGTAAAATTGATTGACGAATCCACCAAACTGCATAAGAGATGAACTTAAAACCTCGACTTTCATCAAATCGTTTTGCAGCTTTAATTAAACCAACATTACCTTCATTGATAAGGTCGGGTAAAGAAAGTCCTTGATTTTGATATTGCTTAGCAACAGAAACAACAAATCTTAAATTCGCTTTGGTTAATTTCTCCAAAGCAAGCTTATCACCCATTTTTATTTTTTGAGCTAATTCTACCTCTTCTTCAGCGGTTATTAAATCGACTCGACCAATTTCCAATAGGTATTTGTCCAGTGATGCAGTCTCACGGTTAGTGACTTGCTTAGTGATTTTAAGTTGTCTCATATTAAAAACGATTTAGTGCGTGTATTAATATAACGTAAAGGTAACTTATTTGGTTGGCTAAATCTGACTCAAATGACCAAAACTCAACTGCTATTATCCAATTTAAACTTGCGAGCGAATATTAGTGCTAATTAATCATTTCGGTAAAAAACAACTTGATTGCAATAAACCTAGTCCTTTTCATTAACTTTGACACATGAAAATATTAATGGTTTGCTTAGGTAATATTTGTCGTTCTCCTCTTGCTGATGGCTTGTTGAGAGATAAAGTGTCCAAAAAAGAATTAAATCACATCATAGATTCTGCTGGAACTTGTGATAATCACATTGGCCAATCTCCGGATGCAAGAATGACCAAAACTGCCAAATCGTATGGTACTGATATTAGTAACCTTAAAGCAAGGCAATTTTCTCAAAGTGATTTTGATGCATTTGATTTAATTTATGTGATGGATCAAAGCAATATGAAGAATGTAACTTCTCTTGCAAGGAATCAAAATGACATTGCAAAAGTAAAATTGATTCTTAACGAAACACATCCTGAACAGAATTTAGAAGTTCCAGACCCCTACTTTGGAGGAGAACAAGGATTTAT
>JAJRQP010000047.1 GCA_024280195.1 Bacteroidota bacterium
ACCAAAAAACGACCTTTGTACTTGCCGTAATACATCTTGGCGTTTGCTAATTCAACTAATTCATGTTCTTTTGAAGCCACCTCTACTCTATTTGGATGGAATTGCCTTCAATGTCTCTAAGAAGAAACTCCAATATTTCTGTACAGAAGATATTTGACATTTCTCATCAGGAGAATGAGCAGCACGAATGTTAGGACCGAAAGATATCATATCGACACTTGGTAAGTGCTTCGATAAGATACCACATTCTAAGCCTGCGTGACAAGCTTTAACTTGAGGCTCTTCGTTAAAGCTTTTCTTATACAATTCTTTCATTATATCTAGAATCGCAGATTCTGAATTTGGTTGCCACCCTGGATAATCTCCAGTTTGAATCACATTCGCTCCAATTAAATCAAATGGACTTCTTACTGTATTGGCGACATCATCTCTTGTTGACTCAACACTCGACCTTTGTAATGATTGCGTGATAAACTTCCCGTCAGCAACAATGACTCTCGCTAAACTTGAAGATGATTCTACTAATCCTTCAATATCAGGACTCATTCTAAAGACTCCGTTGTGCGTAGAATAGAGAACCTCAATGATTCGATTTCTTTCTTGAGCAGTCGTCATCTTCATCCCTGGTAAAGTTGTTTTACTCAAAGTAATTTCGATACTTTTCTCAATCAATTTATATTCATTTTTGATCTCCGCTACAATCTCAGGAAATGTTTCTTCTAGCTCATCTAAACCTTCATTTTCTACCGCAATAATTACGGTTGCTTCTCGAGGTATTGCATTTCTTATAGAACCTCCATCGAATGAAACTAGTTGAAAATCAACCGAATGAGAAAGAAAATGATATAGTAATCGATTAGCAATCTTATTCGCATTAGCTCTACCTTTATCGATATCCATACCTGAATGACCTCCAAGTAAGCCTTTTACTTTCAATTCAAAAAGATGGTAATTATCTTCTACATCTACTTGATCGTAGTTGTATGCTGTATTTGTGTCAATCCCTCCTGCACAACCAATAGACAGCTCATCGTCATCTTCGGTATCAAGGTTTAGTAGGATTTCTCCAGAGAAATTAGAAGCATCTAAATTAATTGCTCCTGTCATTCCTGTTTCTTCATCAATAGTAAACATTGCTTCGATTGCAGGATGCTCAATTGTATTTGATTCTAAGACTGACATAATAGTTGCGACACCAATCCCATTATCAGCACCTAAGGTTGTCCCATTAGCTCGAACCCAATCACCGTCAACAATCATTTCTATTCCTTGCGTTGCAAAGTCAAAATCAGTGTCATTGTTCTTTTGATGAACCATGTCGATGTGCGACTGAAGAATAACAGTTTTCCTATCCTCCATCCCTTCAGAAGCTGGTTTCTTGATAATTACGTTACCAATTGCATCATTGATTGTTTCCAGTCCTAATTTCTTTCCAAAATCGAGCATGAATTGAATTACTTGCTCTTCTTTTTTTGATGCCCTTGGAACTGCATTTAAATCTGCAAAATTGTTCCACAATTCTTTTGGTTCTAGCTCTCTTACCATATTCAATGATTTAATGATTTAATTTTCTAATGACTTAATGCTGAAGTTGACGCTTGTTAATAATGATTTAATATTTTAAAAAGTTTTGCTTAACGAAGTATAACCCACAATAGGCATCCCTTGAATCATTAAAACATTAAATCCTTGCCTCACACTCACCTCCCTTCTCTAAACTGTATTATTCGTTCTATGTATAGTTTCTCTACTTTTGCTCTTGCCCAAGGTGTTTTTCTCAAGAATGTAAGACTACTCTTAATTGTTGGGTTACTTTTAAAGCAATTGATATTAACCAAATACCCCATATTCTCCCAACCAAGTTCAGCTTCTAATTCTGTAACAATCGTTTTTAGATTAATCCCATGCAGTGGATCGTTTGAAATTCCTGACATTATTTAATTAATTTCTTGTACCTGATTCTTTTTGGGCCTTTATCTCCCAACCTTTTCTTTCTATTCTCTTCATATTCAGAATAAGAGCCTTCGAACCAGTAAACTTCAGAATCTCCTTCAAAAGCAAGGATATGCGTACAAATCCTATCTAAAAACCATCTATCGTGAGAGATCACAACAGCGCAACCTGCAAAATTTTGAATTCCTTCTTCCAATGCTCTTAATGTGTTTACATCAATATCATTCGTTGGCTCATCTAGTAAAAGAACATTTGCCTCTATTTTTAAAGTCATAGCTAAATGTAAGCGGTTTCTTTCTCCGCCTGATAATACACCTACTTTCTTATTCTGGTCAGATCCATTAAAGTTGAACTTTGACAAATAAGCTCTTGCATTAATTTTTTGATTGCCAATTTCGACATATTCTAAGCCATTTGACACAACCTCAAAAACTGTTTTCTCAGGACTAATATCCTCATGAGACTGGTCAACATAACCTAATTTTACTGTGTCTCCAACTTTAAATTCTCCACTATCAGGTTGCAACTCATCCATTATCATTTTAAAAATAGTTGTCTTTCCTGCGCCGTTTGGACCAACTACACCTACAATTCCGGCAGGAGGTAATTTAAAATTCAAATCACCATAAAGTAACTTGTCTCCAAAAGCTTTAGACACATGTTCAGCATCAATTACATTTGATCCTAACCTTGGTCCGTTTGGAATTGGCATTTCTAAAACATCTTCTTTTGATTGAATATCTTGTGCAAGCATCTTGTCGTAGTTAGCAATACGAGCCTTATTCTTAGCGTGCCTTCCTTTCGGATTCATTCTTACCCATTCCAATTCTCTTGCTAGCATTTTTTGACGCTTAGATTCAGATTTCTCCTCCTTTTTCAACTTGTTTCCTTTCTGCTCTAGCCAAGAAGAATAATTCCCTTTCCACGGTATACCTTCTCCTCTATCCAATTCAAGAATCCATCCAGCAACATTATCTAGGAAGTATCTATCGTGAGTTACTGCAATCACAGTTCCTTTGTATTGTTGTAAATGCTGCTCTAACCATTCAATTGATTCAGCATCCAAGTGATTGGTAGGTTCATCTAATAAAAGAATGTCAGGATTTTTCAATAATAATCTACACAATGCCACTCTTCTTCTTTCACCGCCAGAAAGTGTTCCAATCAGTTGATCTTCAGGAGCACATCTTAATGCATCCATTGCTCTCTCTAATTTCGTATCTAACTCCCAAGCATCTTGAGAGTCAATGATATCTTGCACCTCTCCTTGACGCTGAATTAACTTATCCATTGCATCAGGATCGTTAAGAATTGCTTCGTCCATGAATGAATTATTGATCTGCTCAAATTCTGCAAGAATATCAACTGTCTCTTGCACTCCTTCCATTACAATTTCTTTTACAGTCTTAGATTCATCTAATTCTGGTTCTTGAGAAAGATAACCAACAGAATAACCTTCTGAAAAGACAACTTCTCCTCTATAGGTCTCGTCTAATCCAGCGATAATTTTCATCACGGTAGATTTACCCGAACCATTTAAACCAATGATTCCGATTTTTGCTCCGTAAAAGAAGGATAGGTATATGTTTTTAATGATTTGCTTCCCTGCAGGTGTGTCTTTGGAGACATTCACCATTGAAAATATGATTTTTTTATCGTCTGACATTGTTAACTTTTTAGTGTTGTTTCAAAGTTAATAAAAGAGATGAGAAAA
>JAJRQP010000048.1 GCA_024280195.1 Bacteroidota bacterium
TATAGAATCAGAAGAAGGTGATGAAGTTATATTTTGGTACACTGAAGAACTAAAAATGGGAACTGATGCTCAAGGAAACTTGAATGGTAAGATTCCTGGTGTTGCTTTAGCTTTTGAAACAAATAAAGGTGGGATGATTATGACGTTTGAAGCTACAGAAGTAGAAACTAAGATCAAAGACGAGTCTGTTTTCAGTTTAGATATTCCAGAAGGATATGAAGAAATGACTTACGAGCAGTTAAAAGGAATGGGAATGTAATTCTCACAAAAACAAAACTTAAAAAAGCCACATGATTTATCATGTGGCTTTTTTTTATTACATTTTCAGCAACTTCGTATTTACATTCCCTGATTCTTTCTGAATCTGTACAAAATATTCTCCTGCTTTTAAGTCTTTCAATTCCATTAGAATATCATGTTCTCCTTGAGAAAGATTACCGTCAAAAATGGTGGCTACTTTCTTCATTTGAATGTCGTAAACATCAATCTTTACCCATTCATTTTCTGCAACAAAGCGAACCGAAGAATTTCCAAAAGAAGGGTTTGGATAAACCAATGCTTGTGCTTTGGTCAATTCCTCTTCTTCTAAACCGACACTACAAGCACCCAATAAGTTGTAATAAGTTACTGTGTGCTCGAATAGAGGTTGAATTTCATTTGTTGGAACACCAAACCAATCTTTTAATATAGATGCATAGACATCTCTAAAATCAATTTGCATGGGTACTCCTTCTTGCGGAACAATCGTATTTCCAATAATTGGGTTTGGCCCCATAATTCCAAAATCAAGGCAACTTCCAAAAAGAAACATGGGTGCCGCATCTCCATGATCTGTTCCATAACTAGCATTGGAAGAAACTTGTCTTCCAAATTCTGAGAATGTCATTCCTGCAACTCTTTGCTCTAAACCCAACAAGGCTAAATCATCTTGAAACGCGGCTACTGCATCTGATACTTTCTTTAACAAATCGGCATGCTTTCCTTGTTCTGAATTGGTAGATAACACTTGCTCGCCGTGTGTATCAAACTCGTTGACGTTCAAAACATATACTTTTGTTTGCAAACCTCCTGAAATCATTTGTGCAACGTACTTTAACTGATTTGCTAAAGAATTTGTTGGGTCATATAAGGCAGAAAGCGTGTTTCCTGCATTTGCCGAATCATTTATTTGAGAACCATACGCATTTGCTTGAGCAATCAAGGTTGTTAAATAATCCATGTGAGAACCAAAATAAGTTCCATCATCCACTGCTCCACTATTGTTGAGGTTGTAAACATCAAATGGATTATTGACTGCGTGGCTAAAGTTTGCCATTAATCCTTGGCAAGTAGAAGACACTTCATACCCCATACTAATCGCAAAAGGATCTGGATATTGAGTACTTGGATATGCTGTAGGGTAATTCGGATAATGATTGTCAAAGTCACGCCCCAACCAACCAGTTGTAGCATTGGTGTCAATTAACCCTGAACTCCAGATGTCCATTGATCTAAAGTGAGAACGATTCTGTGTTGGATAACCAACATTCTGAATGACTCCTAATTTTCCTGAATTATACATTCCTTGTAAACCTGTCATAGAAGGGTGAAGTCCTGTTTGGGCAGTTAACGGTAGAACAGAATTTTCTGGAATCAAAATATTGTTTCTTTGAATGGTTAAATTGGCATACTGATCTCTCGGAATAACCATATTTAAACCATCATTCCCTCCATTCAATCGGATAATCACCAATACGCGATCATCAGCTGCACCAGAAACACTGAATAATTTCTTTGCAACTGACTGAAACTTTAATTCATTTAATAGGATAGGGACTCCCGCAGATGCAAGCGCCATATTCTTTACAAAATTTCTTCTTTTCATACTATTCTATTTAGCTTACATTGTGTGAAATTCCGGCATTTGGAACAATCTATTTAAAGTCAATTCTACTCTTTGTCTTACAGGATCCGAAACAGCCGAATTATTTGGGTCACCTATATATTGAGAATATTGAATAATCCATTCAGAGTCTGGTAAACTATTGGTTAGTATTGCTTTTAAAATCACTTTTTGCGTTGCACTTACACTCTTTGGAGTAAAAACATCAATCATATCATCAATCACCGTATTGGGGTTTATGGGATCTGATAAATTATCTAAGAATGTCAAGGCATCCACTTTAAAGAAATCTGCATTGACTGATATTCCTGGTAAAATAGTCAACCAAGTAGCCACATCAAATCGTGTTTTCAAATGAGTTGCATTTACCCATAATTTAGAATAAGATGGCTCTTGGTAATAGGCTGGCCAACCTGAAACACTGGGCGGTTCCAAATAAGATTGCCCCATTACTTCTGAAAGCCAATAAACATTATTCTGCATTTCATAATCCGTTGCTAAATCAAAATTTGTTTGCGTGGATGTTGCGTTAAACATTGAGTAAAGCAAATCCAAAGGACCTTTAATCAACGCCCCTCTTACCGAAACATCATAAAAATGATCACTAGAGAACAATTCTGTTAGCACAGGTAGAACATCGTAATTGTTGGCAATCATGGTGTTTGCCATTTCTGTAATAACCAAAGTTTCAACTGTAGCTGTTAAGTCATAGTTAACAAAATATCTATACAATTTTCTACAGATAAACTTTGCTACCTCATTCTGCTGAAAAATAATATCTATGTAATTTGAGTACTCTGTTGCTCCTCCATTAGGTATTGACGCATTACCAAAGTGGGCAGAAAGTGTTTTTGTTGTCGCATCATGTAACAAAGGGTTAAAAGTTGAGCTTACATTAGTAATGGTGTCACTTCTCAAACCATCAACCCAATATCCTGTGAGAATTTTTGCTCCTTCGGCAACATCTTGTTCTGTATAATTAGTATAATCTCCGACACCTAGTTGCGGACCTTTACCTATCGTAAATAATTCTAATAATTCTCTAGCAAAATTTTCATTTGGGCTGTACACATTATTACTTGCTCCATTTAAAAACAGCAACATATTTGGGTTAATAGTGACATCCTTCACTAGTTGTTTGAAATTACCCAACGCTTGTGACCTCAATAGTTCATAATAATCATAAGATGCTCTTGAATCAAAAGTCGCTGTTGCGCCAAAATGATTGACCCAAAATAGCGTCATTTTTTCACCAATAGAAAGAGGTTCTTTATTCATTCTCTCGTATTGATATCCTGCAAGAGAAAGAACCCGCGCCGTTTCAACTTGTTGTGACAACAGAGTATCTATAGGATAAACAGAATTAATCCATGTTGTTCCAAATGCTGCTATTGTTTCATCGGGATGAAAAGTTAAAGGTTGACCAACAGCTGGCATTTGCAATAATGAAGTAACCGTTGCTGCCATTCCATTGGTTACCGCATCCAACATTTGTTGATTCGTAGGTCCAAACATTGTTCTTCGTAATAAATGACCCGCTTCAACTTTGGTCCAAGGACCTGCGTAGGGTGTCATTAAGTAGGAAATTTCATTTCCGTTTCCTTGATCTGGCATAGCACACGTTTAAATAGTAAACCATTAATTTACTAATAATCATTTAACTACCAAAAAATAAAATTGATTTGTTCTTATTCAGAGAGAAACTGAATGTTGCGTTTTAATCCTTTATATTTTGTTCTTTTAATCGCACTCCGACGAAATAACTCTTGAAAAATTTCTTCTGTTAGATCTTCCCAATCCACTTTTGACATCTTTAACAGGTTCTCATGTGGATTAAAAAATGATTCTTTGGTAGGCTTAGAAAAACGATTCCAAGGACAAACATCTTGACAGATATCGCATCCAAACATCCAGTTTTCCATCTTATTCGAGAATTCTTTTGGGAGAAGTTCATCTTTCAGTTCAATGGTTAAATAGGAAATACATTTAGAACCATCAACGACATAAGGTTTCACGATTGCATCTGTTGGACAGGCGTCAATGCATTTAGTACACGTTCCGCAATAATCTTTCATAGGACCGTCTGGTGTGAGGTCTAAATCGAGGATTAATTCTGCTATAAAAAAGAAAGAACCGTGTTTTGGGTGAATTAAATTGGCATTCTTCCCCATCCATCCTAATCCGCTTTTTCTTGCCCAAGCCTTGTCTAAAACAGGAGCTGAATCGACAAAAACTCTACCTCCAACCTCTCCAATTTCATCTTGAATGTAGGCAAAAAACTCCTTTAGTTTGTCTTTGATTAAGAAATGATAATCTTTTCCGTAAGCATACTTAGAAATTTTCGGTGCGTCTTCGTCTTCTTGAATATTCTCCGGATAGTAATTCATCAAAAGAGAAACAACTGACTTTGCATCATCCACTAATAATCGAGGATCTAATCGTTTATCGTAATGATTTTCTAGGTAAGACATTTTCCCTTGGAAGCCATTCTTCAAGTAATTATCTAAGTGTTTGGCATCTTCCGTTAAGAAATCGGCTTTAGAAATGCCACAAAAGAAAAAACCTAAGTCTTGCGCTTTTTGCTTAATCAACTGCGTATTTCTTTCTTGAAAATTCATAAGAAGAATTAAAATAAGCCTCCTTGAGAATACCCAGGTGTCTTTCCTAAATGGTCGTATGCTTTCTTTGTTACTTTTCTTCCACGTGCCGTTCGCATCAGAAATCCTTCTTGAATTAGGAACGGTTCGTACACTTCTTCTAAGGTTCCTGCATTCTCACCAATTGCTGTTGCAATAGTTCCGAGTCCTACTGGTCCTCCATTGAACTTATCAATAATAGCTGAAAGCAATCGGTTATCCATTTCATCCAGACCATTTTGATCGACATTTAATGCAGTCAATGCATGATTCGTTATATCTAAGTCAATGTTTCCGTCTCCTTTTATTTGTGCGAAATCTCTAACTCTTCTTAGCAGGGCGTTGGCAATTCTTGGCGTGCCTCTACTTCTACTTGCAATCTGATAGGCTGCTACTTCACTAATTGGAATATTAAGTAAACCTGCAGATCGTTCCACAATCGTTGTTAAAGTTTTAGCATCGTAATATTGCAGTCTTAGATTAATTCCAAACCTTGCTCGCAATGGAGAAGTCAATAGTCCAGAACGCGTTGTTGCTCCAATTAACGTAAAAGGATTCAATGCAATCTGAACGGTTCTTGCATTTGGTCCGCTATCAATCATTATATCAATAGAATAATCTTCCATTGCAGAATATAAATACTCCTCAATGATTGGACTCAATCGATGTATTTCGTCTATAAATAGGACATCGCCAGTATCGAGATTGGTAAGTAGCCCTGCTAAATCTCCCGGTTTATCTAAAACAGGTCCAGAGGTAATTTTGCAACTTACGTTTAATTCCTTGGCAATGATATTCGCAAGCGTTGTTTTACCAAGCCCTGGAGGCCCGTGCAAAAGAACGTGATCGAGCGGTTCATTTCTCAGTATAGCAGCCTTAACGAAAACCTCAAGATTATCAACTATTTTAGGTTGCCCTGTGAAATCGTCGAGCGTTTCAGGGCGCAATACCTTGTCGTAATCTTGATCTCCATTGAAATCTGCTTCTTCGTTATAGTCAAATGATTCTTCCAAATAATTGCTTTTACTCAAAAATAGAAAAAAAGCCCCTTGTCAACGACAAAGGGCTTCAAATATTTATTTATTTTTCTTAATGTTCTTCTTCGCCATCTGCTAAAGGAACTGTTTGTGGAATAAAGTCCGTATCAGCTCCTGGTTTAGAGTAGTCATAAGGCCATCTGTGTACCGTTGGCAATTCTCCTGGCCAGTTACCGTGCATGTGTTCTACTGGTGCAGTCCATTCAAGTGTATTAGACTTCCAAGGATTCTGAGGAGCTTTTGGTCCTTTAAATATACTGTAGAAGAAATTGAATAAGAATACTGCTTGCCCTAAAGCTGCGATAATTGCAAAAACAGTAATGATCACATTCAAGTCCATTATCATTTCAAATGCATCTGCATCAAAATCTTGATAAACTGAATAATCATAATACCTTCTTGGCGCACCTGCTAGTCCAACAAAGTGCATTGGGAAGAATACTCCGTAAGCACCAACAATTGTAATCCAAAAGTGAACATAACCTAATGTAGTATTCATCATTTTACCAAACATTCTTGGGAACCAATGATACACACCGGCATACATTCCAAAGACAGCAGATAATCCCATCACAACGTGGAAGTGAGCAACTACGAAGTAAGTATCATGCACCATAATATCCAATGCTGCATCTGCAAGGATAATACCTGTAACACCACCTGAAATAAATGCAGAAACTAAACCAATTGTAAACAACATTGCTGGTGTAAATATAATAGAACCTCTCCATAATGTAGTAATGTAATTAAACACCTTTACAGCGGAAGGAATCGCAATCAATAAGGTCGTAAATACGAAGACACTTCCTAGGAAAGGATTCATACCAGTTACAAACATGTGATGTGCCCAAACTATAAATGATAAAAATGCGATTGCTAAAATAGAACCAATCATTGCTCGGTAACCGAAGATTGGTTTTCGAGAATTTGTTGAGATAATTTCTGAAGATAACCCTAATGCCGGTATCAATACAATATATACCTCAGGGTGACCCAAAAACCAGAATAAATGTTGGTAAAGAATCGGTGATCCACCATGATTCGTTAGCATTTCTCCACCCACAATAATATCAGAAAGATAGAAACTTGTACCAGCCATTCTATCCATCATCAACAACAATGCTGCAGATAATAAAACTGGGAATGACAACACACCAATAATTGCTGTGATAAAGAATGCCCAAATAGTTAATGGTAATCTAGTCATTGACATTCCTTTTGTTCTTAAGTTTAATACCGTTACGATATAGTTCAAAGAACCAATTAAAGAAGATGCAATAAAGATAGACATAGAGAATAACCAAAGTGTCATACCCATCCCGGAACCACTAACAGCCTGAGGGAGTGCAGACAATGGAGGATAAACTGTCCAACCTGACATTGCTGGTCCTGTTTCAACAAACATTGATGCAAGCATCAAGATTGAAGAGATAAAGAAGAACCAATAAGAAAGCATGTTCAAGAATCCTGATGCCATATCTCTCGCTCCAATTTGAAATGGAATCAATAAGTTGGAGAATGTACCTGACAATCCACCAGTCAATAAGAAGAAGACCATGATCGTTCCATGAATGGTAACTAAACCAAGGTACATGTCTTCTTTCATAACTCCACCTGGCGCCCATTCATCACCTAAGAAGAAAGACACAAAATCAGAACCTTCTCCTGGCCAAGCCAATTGAATTCTAAAAAGAACAGATAAAATCATTGCAACAACCCCCATGAAGACCGCAGTCATCAAGAATTGTTTACCAATCATTTTATGATCTTGACTAAAAATATATTTCGATACAAAGCTTTCCTCGTGATGATCATGAGAATCGATATGTCCGTGTGCTTCGGTTGCAATTGCCGCCATTCTTGTCTGTTTTTAAATGTAATTAATTCTTAAGTAATTTACTTTGAAGCAAAGTACTTGTCTTTAAATGTTTCAAACTCTCTTGATTCTAACCAATCGTTGTATTCATTTTCTTCCAATACAACAACAGTCATTTTCATTTTGTAGTGAGCACCACCACAAATCTTGTTACACATTAATACAAAATGAAAATCAGGATTATTTTTTGTTTTTCTAAAATCTTTAGTTGTAATGTCTGGCGTGAACTTAAACCTCGTTGTTAAACCAGGAACTGTGTTCATTTGGACTCTAAAATCTGGGAAATAAGCTGAGTGAATCACATCTTTAGATCGGAAATTCATTTCATACTCCTTTCCAACACATAAATACAATGTATCTTTTTGAATGATGTCATCCCAAGCGTATGCATCTACTTTAGCATCGTGACGACCTTTCATTTGGTGCAATAATCGAATCAATCTCCCTTTACGATCTAGATCTGTCATCATTTTATCACGATCTGTTGGAGATAACGCTAATGTATGGTCATTTAACTTTTCTTCTAAGGCTTTAATTCCTGAAGTACCGTTATCCATGTGATGGATTGCAGAATCAAGCGTATTGGTAGTAATAAGTCCTAACTCATTATCATCAGTCGTTAACTTGTAATCAAATTTACCAAGTGTATTGTCTTCTCCTGCATATCTTGCTGTCCAATCAAATTGCTTTGAGAACAATTCAACTCTAATTGATTCTGGAGCAGCCTCCGCAGTTACATTATTCCATGTTTGCAATCCTAAGATGATAATTACAGCTAATACAACCGCAGGAACAACCGTCCAAATCATTTCCAATTTGTTACTATGCGCAAAAAACTGTGCTTTAACTCCGTCTTTTCTAACATATTTAAATGCAAAATAAAATAGTACGATGTGAGTCAAAAAGAATATTGCTAGTACAATAATGAAATTCAAATTGTACAACCAATCTAACTCATGACCATGTACAGATGCAGCCATTCCTCTACCAGTCCAACCAAATCGAACCATTAACCAAATAAAACCAGCAAACAATGCTAAAATAAATACAATCATCAAGTTTGCATTCATTTTATTATGTCTATCGCTTATTTCTGCTTCACTTTTACCTCCAAGCTTTGATGAAAGCTCGTGTAGTTTCATTAATTGAGCGACTAAAACAACGCCCAAAACGATTACAGCTAATACAATTAATTTACTTATCATCTATCTAAAAATTATCTTTAATAACTACAATTATATCTCGTGATGAATACTTTCATCCAAGAATGGGTGATTTATTGGAGACAAAGGTCCTTTTGTTAAGTTATTTAGAATAACTCGAATGAAAAAACCTGCCATCAATACTAGCATTCCTATTTCAATAAATCCAATACTTGCTGCTGCTCCCATTGAACCACCAGAAACCATTACATAAACATCTGTCCAATGACCTAATAAAATAATAATACCTATTACTGTTAAAGTTCCAAAGTGCCTTTTCGCATCTCTTGACATTAATAGCAACATCGGGAAAGCAAAGTTTACGAAGAACATACCGAAATACATTAATTTGTAATTCTCAATTCTCATCATGTAGTAAATTACTTCTTCACCAATGTTAGCATACCAAATTAGCATGTATTGAGAAAACCATAAATACGACCATAAGAATGATGTTGCAAAAACCCACTTACCAATATCGTGAATATGACTTTCATTCACTTTAGGTAAGTATCCTTGCTTCTTTAAGTACATTGTTAAAAGAACAAGAACAGTCATTGAAGAACACCAAATGCCTGCAAAAGTGTACCATCCAAACAACGTTGAGAACCAGTGTACATCAATAGACATGATCCAATCCCAAGAAGAGGTAGAAGAGAATACGGCAAAGAACACTAAGAATACAGCACCTTTACGGTAATTCTTAAAGTGAATTTCTGTACCTCCAACTCTATCTTCTTCAATAGAACGTTTTTTATATCCAATCCAAAACCATGCGTAAACACCTAGATAAACAACTGTTCTTAACCAGAAGAAACCTTTATTTAAGTAAGAAGATTTTGCATAAATTATTGGATCGTAATGGTGACTGGTGGGGTCAACTGTATCAGGATCCATCCACCCATAAATATGAGCTCCATCAGTTATCGTTAAAGCAAAGAATACCAGTACCATAAAACCAATACCATAAGGTAAGTAGCCCATGATTGCCTCAATCACTTTTTTAACTGCCGCATACCAACCTGTTTCTGTTGCATATTGCAATGCTAAGAAAAACAACATTCCTAATGCTAAAGAGAAGAAGAAGAAACTATTAATCAAACCATTGGTTAACAACCTTTTCAAAAAGTGATCATCACCTGCGTTGGTTGCAATTCCGATTGCCAAGAACACTGCTCCAATGATTATCATTGATAAGGTTAGTGTTTTTGCTTTACTTGTTACTTTAAATTCCATGTCTATCTTTTGTTGACGAAATTATTTAATGTTGTGTTACTGCATTATCTACAGAGTCTGAAACGACTACCATTGTAGAATCAGAAACTTCTGATGTATTGATATCCTTACCATAATCTCCATCTTGAATACTTCTAATATAATGGATAATCGTCCAGATTTCTTTCTTGTTTACGATTGATTTATGAGAACCCATTGCTCCTTTACCGTAGTAAATAGAATAGAACATTTGTCCATCACTTAAGTCTTTCAAGTTGGCGTAATCAGGAACACCTGCATAAGCACCACTTTCAACCATTGGTCCATTACCATCTCCTTTTGCACCATGACAATGAGCACAGTTATTCTTAAACAATTGCTTACCTTCTTTTAAAAGTGCTTCCGAATTCTCAGCTGTCATTGCTAAAGGATTCTTGTCTGCTGCTGCCAATAAATAAGTGTCTTCATCTGTTAGTTCAGATGCCAACATTCCATGAGTTGATTCAAATGCTTTATTTGCTTTTCTTGCATAAGGCAACATCAACATTACATCCTCTTCATTGGTTCCATAAAAAGGTACTGTTCCAGATGGAGGAGTTTTTGCCGATTGAATCAACTTCAATTCTGGATTCTCTCTTTCGCGTACATGTCCATAATCTACATATGGTTCAATTGCTGCAGAACGATACATATCTGGCATGTATTCTAACCCTGAACTATCTGGATCAGAACTACAAGAGCCCAACAGTAAAGTAGATGCTGCTGCAATTACTACGCTTGATAATATTCTAAATTTCATTTTCATGTTTCTTCGATGAAAAATTATTAAATGTCTTTTTGTTCAAATTCAACTATTCCTGTTGACTTCACCATTGTTTCCAGTTCATCAGCTGAGAATTGTGTGTTTTGAGAAGTTCTCAATTCCATCACAAATTTATCATCTGTTGTTCTTGGATCAGGATTCGTCGCCTTCATTCCTGGTAAAGTTCTGTTCGCAATCAAATAAGTTATCGCCATTCCGTGAGCTGCACATAAAACCGTGAATTCAAACGTAATTGGAATAAACGACATCATGTTTTCTAAGTAAGAAAAACTTGGCTTACCACCAATGTTCATTGGCCAGTCATTAATCATCATGAACCACATACCTAGTGTTGCTAATGTCAAACCGATTAATCCATAAAGGAAAGCGAAGATGCCTAAACGCGTTTCTTCTATACCAATGATTGGATCTATACCGTGAATTGGAAATGGAGAAAAGACCTCTTCCACTTTCACACCTTTTGCAACTAGCATTTTTGCGCCGTCTTTTAAGACTTCGTCATCATCATACATTGCATATATTACTCTGTCTGCCATGTCTTATTGATTATTAGTGTTCATTAATTTTTTTGCTTGTCCTGCCCAGTCATCTCTTTCTGCTCTTCCTGGAAACTTACCAGTAAGTGCATCTAAAAGAGTATATTCTTTAGAAGTCATTTTACTTACTTGCTCGTAAGACCAAATTCCAATTCCATTTAAGGTTTCTTCGAATTTTGGTCCAACACCAGAAATAACTTTCAAATCATCTTTGTTTTCTGCCGAACCTTCACCTAATGCAGCAATCAATTCAGATGCTTGTTGTGATGCGTTACCTGCAGAAGCAATTTCTTCTTCAACAACCTCTTTAACTGGCTCTACTTTCTCAACGACAGTTTCAACCATTGGTGAAGAACCCCCTAAATAAGGAGCTGGTTTTGGATGAACTTCAGCTTCTCCATTCTTATAAGACTCACCTGAAGATTTCAAGATTGTCTTTAATTCATTCAATGCTAATACAGGGAAGTATCTTGCAAACAATAAGAAGAATACGAAGAATAATCCGATTGTTCCAAGGTAAACTCCTATATCAATTGGACTTGGATAATGCATGCTCCAAGAAGATGGTAAATAATCTCTATGGATAGAAGTAACGATAATTACATAACGTTCAAACCACATACCGATATTTACTACGATAGAAATTACGAAAGTAAAAATTAAACTTCTTCTTAATTTTCTAAACCACATTAATTGAGGAGAAACAACGTTACATGTCATCATTGCTGCGTACGCCCACCAATAAGGACCTGTTGCTCTATTGATAAATGCATACGCTTCGTATTCTACTCCAGAATACCAAGAGATAAACAACTCGGTAATATATGCAGTACCCACAATAGAACCTGTAACCATGATTACAATGTTCATATACTCAACGTGTTTCGTATGGATGTACGCTTCAAGTCCCATTGCTTTACGCATCACTAACATCAGTGTTTGCACCATTGCGAATCCAGAAAATACTGCTCCAGCAACAAAGTACGGTGGGAAAATAGTTGTATGCCAACCTGGTATCACAGAAGTGGCGAAATCGAAAGATACAATCGAGTGAACCGAGAATACAAGAGGTGTTGCTAATCCTGCTAAAACCAATGAAATTAATTCAAAACGATTCCAGTTTTTTGCTCTACCCGACCAACCAAATGCAAGAATAGAATACATTCTCTTAGATACAGGCTTCTTAGCTCTATCTCTAATCGTTGCAAAATCAGGAATTAATCCAATGTACCAGAACACCAATCCTACAGAAAGGTAAGTTGAAATTGCAAATACATCCCAAAGAAGTGGTGAGTTAAAGTTAACCCATAATGAACCAAAATGATTTGGAAGAGGAAGTACCCAGTAACCTAACCATAAACGTCCCATGTGAATCAAAGGGAACATTCCCGCCATAAATACGGCAAAGATGGTCATTGCTTCTGCAGAACGGTTAATTGCCATTCTCCATTTCTGACGGAAAAGTAAAAGTACTGCCGAAATCAAGGTTCCTGCGTGACCGATACCAACCCACCAAACGAAGTTCGTAATATCCCAAGCCCAACCAATGGTCTTATTTAACCCCCAAACACCGACACCGGTACCTAAAAGGTATAAGATACAACCTATTCCGTACAGCCCGATAATCAATGCTGCTCCGAAAAGAATGTACCACATTCTTGGTGCTTTGTCCTCAATTGGACGACATACATCTTCAGTAATGTCGTGATAAGTCTTATGACCTAAGATGAGGGGTTCTCTAATTGCTGCTTCCTTATGCATTTACAATAGGGTTTTATTTCAATTAATGATTATTTTCTTCGTGATGTACTGCTCCGTGTTCTTCAGTAGCATGTTCTTCATGTCCACCATGAGCTCCTGCGACTTGCATTGCATCCAATTCTTTATTGTCTTCGTTTCTTACTTTCACCTTGTACCAAACATTTGGTTTTTGACCAACTTCTTCTAAGGCTTGATAAGCACGTTTGTCTTCTGAACTTTTTCTTACGAAAGATTCAACATCATTCCAGTCTCCAATTTGGATAGCATTCGTTGGACAAGCATCAGAACAAGCCGTTGTAACGTCTCCGTCAACAACTGGTCTTCCTTCTTTCTTAGCAACCAATTTACCTTCTTGAATTCTTTGGACACACATAGAACATTTCTCCATAACACCACGAGTTCTCACTGTGACATCAGGATTCAACACCATCCTTCCAAGATCATCTTGAGCTGGATTAATTTCTCTTTGGGCTTTGTATGATGGGTAGTTGAACCAGTTAAAACGTCTTACTTTATATGCACAGTTATTTGCACAATATCTTGTACCAATACATCTGTTGTAAGCCATTTGATTCAACCCTTCATTACTATGATTCGTTGCTGCAACAGGACAAACTGTTTCACAACCAGCATGATTACAATGTTGACACATCATAGGCATGTGAACCACTTTTGGATTCTCTGCTGCTATCTCTGCTTTACTATAAGAGAATGTATCCGCATCTTTTCTTAAACCAACAACCTCTTCTTCATCAGAAGCAAAGTATCTGTCAATTCTAATCCAATGCATTTCACGACCTCTTCTTACTTCGTCTTTACCAACTACTGGTACGTTGTTTTCAACTTGACAGGCAATTAAACAAGATGAACAACCTATACAAGAAGACAAGTCAATTGACATACCCCATCTATGACCAATATGTTCAACCGGATGTGCATCCCACAAATCAAACTCACTTACTGGAGCTTTTACGTGATTTCCATGCTCATCCAACTTCTGCAACATGTGTGCTGGGTTGTATGCTTCTTTATCTTTCTTATTATAAATATCTAATGTTGTCTCTCTAACGATAGAATGACGTCCCATCACCGTTTGGTGAATTTGAGTAGATGCAATTGGATAAACTCCATCAGTTTTCTTAATAGAAGCAGAAGCTGTGTAAGCAACTGTTCCATTTACAATCGATGTTAATGCATATGCATTTTGACCAATCGGTTTTGCGTTTCCGTTTTCTTCCGTGACGTGACCTCCATATTGTTGAGTTTGATAAGCTGCCTTACCAATTTTCTCTCCATTTCCACCTCTACCGTATCCTAATGCGATACCGACTGTACCAATAGCTTGACCAGGCAATGGAAAAACAGGTAATGTCAATTCTTTTGAACCAACCTTAACAGTCGCTAAGTTTAATCCGTTTTCTTGATCGAAAGTCGTAGCGTACGTCCCTTCCATTTCAACTGGATTCATTGTAATATAGTTGTCCCAAGTTGCCTTAGTCATTGGGTCAGGCATTTCTTGCAACCAAGGGTTGTTTGCGTGAATACCAGAACCAATAGAAGCTTTTTGGTAGAATACAACCTCTGTAGAACCAGACTTAGGCATTTTAGAACCTAACCCTGACAATGCCCCATCGTTGAAAGAAGCCGGAGCCTCTTCTGATGCAGGAGCATCTTCACCACAACTATTGTGAATCATCATGTTCCAATACGTATCTTCATCAGCATATTTAGTCTGATTAGGGAATCCGTATTGAATCCAATTTTGTTTAATATAATCGTGAGCTACTTTTGAATCTTTTCCTTCACGTTTTGCTTTATCTGCCCATACTAAAAACGACTCCAAAGCAGACTTTGTATTGTGCAATGGACGAATAGTAGGTTGTGCTAACGCATAATGTGCTTTGGTTGCTTGCATATCAGACCAAGACTCTAAAGCGTGGTGATCTGGAACGATATACGTACAATTTGAAGCTGTTTCATCAGCATGTGACGCTAAAGAAACAGTCGTTTTAATTTTTTTAAGTCCTTTTGTAAACTTCTCTCCATTTGGAAGAGAGTATGCAGGGTTAGCTCCGTAAACAATCAATGCATCAGGGCCTTTTCCTGCTTCAACTTCTTTTACAAACTTCGCCATTTTAGCGTCCTCTGACATGAATAAGTTGATAGGATTGCTTAAGTCTATTGTTGAACCATAAGCTCCAACAACATCATTTAATTTATTTGCTAAGATTTGAACTGCCGTGTTATTTGAACTAGCAACAACCAAAGCCGAACCTTTTGATTCTTTCAATGCTTTGTATGCTTTGTCTGCAATTTTCTTTGCTGCTGCATTCAAATCGGTAGAAACTCCACCTGTGCTTGCTCCGAATTTTTTCAATAAGTAAGCCAATAATTTCCCTTCTTCAGAAGGTTTAATCATTCCTCTGTAATCGGCATTAGAACCTGTAACAGACATTATTGACTCGAATTGGAAGTGCTTAGACATCCATTCTCCATCAGGATTTCTCCTTAAAGCGTATTGAGGAGTGAATTGTGTTGGCAATAACCAAGAGTTCAAGAAATCTGCACCAACAGAAACAATTGTTTTTGCTTTTGAGAAATCATAATTAGGAATCACACCATTTGCATCAGCATCATCAGAGACTGTTGCTCCAAAACTTGCTTTGTTTGCTTCACGCATACCTGCATAAGAAA
>JAJRQP010000049.1 GCA_024280195.1 Bacteroidota bacterium
ATAATCCTAACACATATCAACTTCACAAATCTACTTCACAATTCATAATCCTAACACATATCAACTTCACAAATCTACTTCACAATTCATAATCCTAACACATATCAACTTCACAATCCTAACACGTATCAACTTCATAATTCATAATTCTAAACAAAAACAGAATCAAATCTTCAATCTAACAAGGTTTAATTATAAAAAAAATCACTACATTTGCTCGCTATTAAAAAAGAACACAAAATACAATGTTAGAAGATATCTCAGGAGAACAAATTAAAGAGCAATTTAAGTCGAATAAAACACTTAGAATGGTGACAATGATAGTCGGTGGACTCATCGTTTTGGCACTTGCTTATTTCGCATACAGACAATTTATGTGGAAACCTGCTAATGAAAAATCAAAAGATGCTTATTGGGCTGGTCTAAACTATGCTGACAAAGATTCTACAGATTTAGCTATTGATGAATTGAAAGTACAAGTTAAGAAGTACGATGGTAAAATTGGTGGAGAAGTTTCTCAATTTGTTTTAGCACGCCAATTAATGAATGCTGGAGAATTTGAAAATGCAATTAAAGAATTGAATAGCGTTGATTTAGAAGACACTTATGTTCAAGTAATGGCTATCGGTTTAAAAGCAGATGCTTATTCTGAATTAGAAAATTATGCAGAAGCAGCAAAATTATACAAAGAAGCAGCTGGTTTAAATGTCAACGAAATGACAACACCAATGTATTTGATGAAAGCGGGTTTATGCTTGGAAGAAATCAACAACTTTGAAAATGCGACAGAATGCTACAAGGAAATTCAATCTGACTATCCTACATTTGCTTCTCAAAAAACAATTGAAAAATACATTGCTCGTACAGAGAATAAAACAACAAAATAATGGCTACTGCAAATCGCAACTTGTCAGAATATATTAAGGAAGAAATTCCAAACGGTGCCGATTTTAGAATCGGCATTGTTGTTTCTGAATGGAATCCTGACATCACACTCAACCTTTTGGAAGGTGCAAAAACAGCATTAACTGACAACGGAGTCAAAGAGGAGAACATTGCTATTCGATTTGTCCCCGGAGCATTTGAATTGCCTCTTGGAGCACAATTCTTCTGTGAGAAAGGTAAAGTAGATGGTGTAATTACCATTGGTGTCGTCATTCAAGGAGAAACAAAGCATTTCGACTTCGTTTGCGATGGCGCAACTCAGGGAATTAAAGATGTAAACCTGAAATACAACACACCCGTTGCGTTTTGTTTACTGACAGACAACAACATTCAACAATCAATTGACCGCTCTGGTGGTAAGCATGGAAATAAAGGCATAGAATGTGCTATAGCATGCATGAAAATGATTGCTCTGAAAAAATCATTCTAAATTATGACTTTAATAAAATCAATCTCGGGAATCCGAGGAACTATTGGCGGAAAAGTAAATGAAGGATTAACTCCTTTAGACGCAGTTAAATTTGCTGCAGCTTACGGAACTTGGCTCATCAACCGCAATAAAAATATTAAGAAACTCAAAGTAGTAATCGGTAGAGATGCGCGTATTTCTGGACAAATGGTTTCTGACCTTGTATCCTCTACTCTTGTTGGCTTAGGAATTGACGTAGTCAACCTTGGTCTTTCTACCACACCAACTGTTGAAGTTGCTGTTCCTCTAGAAAATGCACAAGGTGGAATCATTCTCACTGCTTCTCACAACCCAAAACAATGGAATGCGTTAAAGCTTTTAAACGAGAAAGGAGAATTTATCACTGGAGAAGACGGAAATCAAGTTCTTGCAATTGCTGAAGATGAATCTTTCATTTTTGCAGAGGTCGATGATTTAGGAGCGGTTACTAACGATGATTCTTACTTGCAAAAACACATTGATGCAATTTTAGCATTACCACTAGTCAACAAAGACGCGATAGCTTCTGCAAACTTTTCAGTGGTTGTTGATGCTGTTAATTCTACAGGAGGAATATTTGTTCCTGCGATGTTAAAAGCATTAGGAGTAACGAATATCACTGAGTTATACTGTGAGCCAACTGGTCATTTTCCTCACAATCCTGAGCCGTTGCCAGAACATCTTACCGACTTGTCTAGCAAGATTGTAGAAGTTGGTGCAGATGTCGGCTTTACAGTCGATCCAGATGTTGACAGACTGGCAATGGTTTGCGAAGACGGAACAATGTTTGGCGAAGAATATACATTAGTTGCCGTTGGAGATTACGTCATTAGCAAAACTCCTGGTTCCAGTGTTTCTAACTTATCTTCAACGCGTGCATTGCGAGATGTAACCGAAGAAAAAGGACAAACTTATTTTGCTTCTGCAGTTGGAGAAGTAAATGTCGTTAACAAAATGAAGGCAGAAAATGCAGTCATTGGTGGAGAAGGAAACGGAGGCATCATTTATCCAGAATTGCATTACGGAAGAGATTCTCTCGTTGGAATTGCTCTTTTCTTGTCATTATTAGCAGAAAAGAAGATGAAAGTCTCAGAATTAAGAGACTCTTATCCAAAATACACCATTTCAAAGAATAAAATTCAATTAACTCCTGA
>JAJRQP010000050.1 GCA_024280195.1 Bacteroidota bacterium
GTCCATCATTTCTAAGAAAGACATGTGTTCTGAAATTTCAGTCACTTTGTAATCGACCATTTGACCCTTAGAATTAGCGTCTTTCTGTCTCCAAATTTTTAATGTTAAATTCATCATATCTCTTCTTATTTATATGAACGAGTTTTCAACTCAATATCGTTAAATTCTAATTCTTCTTTATGTAAAACAGCATCGCTAGGCTCTCCTTTGTATTCCCACGCTGCAACATATTTATAATCTGTATCATTACGTAATGCTTCTCCTTTTTGAGGACCATCTAGTTCAACAGACTCTTCTCTAAAGTGACCTCCACAAGATTCATTTCTATTTAAAGCGTCTAAAGCAAATAATTCTCCCAGCTCTAAGAAATCTGCAACTCTTCCTGCTTTTTCAAGCTCAGGATTCATCTCATCTAATTTTCCAGGAACCATTACGTCTTTCCAGAACTCTTCACGAATTTGTTTGATTTCAGCAATAGCTTCTTTTAGATGCTTTTCGTTTCTTGCCATTCCAACTTTATCCCACATTACTTTTCCAAGCCTTTTGTGGAAGTGGTCAACTGATTTAGTTCCTTTGTTATTAATAAAGAACTCCAAACGATCTTTAACGTCTTTTTCAACCTCATCAAACTCTTTGGTGTCTGTTGGAATTTCTCCAGTACGAATTTCATTGGATAAATAATCACCAATTGTATAAGGCAATACGAAGTATCCATCAGCTAATCCTTGCATTAAAGCAGATGCTCCAAGTCTATTTGCTCCGTGATCAGAGAAGTTTGCTTCTCCAATGCAATATAGGCCCTCAACGGTCGTCATTAAGTTATAATCAACCCAAACACCACCCATTGTGTAGTGAGTTGCTGGATAAATCATCATGGGCGTTTTGTATGGATTCTCATCTACGATTTTCTCATACATTTGAAATAAGTTACCGTATTTTGCTTCGACAACTGCCTGACCGAGTTCATATATTTTTTCAGAAGATGGGTTTTCCTCTCCGTGTAACAGCGCTTGCTCTGTTCCGTAACGGGTAATAGCAGATTTGAAATCTAAGTAAACAGCCTCTCCTGTTGCATTTACTCCGTAACCAGCATCACAACGTTCTTTTGCAGCTCTAGACGCAACATCACGAGGAACCAAGTTACCAAAAGCAGGGTACCTTCTTTCTAAGTAATAATCTCTTTCGTCTTCTGTTAATTCTGTAGGTTTTTTTCTTCCTTCACGAATTGCCATAACATCGTCCATGTTCTTAGGCACCCAAATACGACCATCATTACGCAAAGATTCTGACATCAATGTTAACTTTGACTGGTAATCACCACTTCTTGGTATACAAGTTGGGTGAATTTGAGTATAACAAGGGTTTGCGAAGAATGCTCCTTTCTTGTGAATTTTCCAAGCTGCTGTTGCATTAGAACCCATTGCGTTTGTTGAAAGGAAATAAACATTTCCGTAACCTCCTGATGCAATAACAACTGCGTGTGCAGAATGACGCTCGATTTTACCCGTAATTAAATCACGAGCAATAATACCTCTTGCTTTTCCATCAACCTTAACAACGTCCAACATTTCATGTCTGTTGTACATTTTTATCTTACCACGTGCAATTTGTCTATTCATTGCAGAATAAGCACCGAGTAATAACTGCTGTCCTGTTTGACCCTTTGCGTAGAATGTTCTAGAAACCAAAACACCTCCAAAAGAACGGTTGTCTAACAATCCACCATAATCACGTGCAAAAGGAACACCTTGTGCAACACATTGGTCAATGATGTTTCCTGAAACTTCTGCTAAACGATAAACGTTTGCTTCTCTTGAACGATAGTCACCACCTTTAACAGTATCATAGAATAAACGATAATTTGAATCACCATCTCCCATATAGTTTTTCGCTGCGTTAATTCCTCCTTGAGCAGCAATTGAGTGTGCTCTTCTTGGAGAATCTTGGTAAGCAAATGCTTTCACATTATACCCTTGCTCTGCCAAAGTAGCACAAGCAGAACCACCGGCCAAACCAGTACCAATAACAATAATATCGATGTTACGTTTGTTTGCTGGATTAACTAAGTCAATTTTATCTTTATAAGTCGTCCATTTATCTTTAATAGGACCTTTTGGAACTTTAGAATCTAATGTAGCCATGATATCTTAATGATTGAAATGATGAAAAAGTACGATAAAAATAAACAACGCAGGAACAAGAATAGAGAAAGCAGCTGCTCCCTTCTTGAATCCTTTTGTGTATTTATTATTCAATCCCATTGATTGAAAAGCTGATTGAAAACCATGCAATAAATGCAATGCTAAAAAGACAAAAGAGAGAACATAAATACCAACTTTTATTGGGTTTTGAAAGTGTTCTACTAACTCGTGATAATATCTAGTTGGATCCTCAGGCAATGCTTGAACATATTTGTAGTTTAATTCTGGGAACCAAAAATCAACAAAGTGAACAGCGATAAACAACAAGATAACCGCCCCAGAATAAATCATATTTCGACTCATCCATGTTGAGTTTGCAGCTCCATTGTTTTGAGCGTATTTTACTTTTTGTGCTTTTCTATTTTTTATTTCAAGAACAAAACCCATAATAAAATGAAACACAACTCCAAAAATAAGAATGGGTTGCATTGCAAACTGAATAAGAGGGTTGGTTCCCATAAAATGAGAAGCAGTGTTAAATGCATCTTCGCTAAAAACCGATAATAGGTTGATAGAGACGTGCATGATTAAAAAAGTGATTAAAAAAAGTGCCGAAAGTGCCATGGCAAATTTTCTAGCAATTGAAGAAGATAGTAATCCGCTCATTTTTGTATATGAATTTGTTTAGTTACAAATGTAAAAGTAATAGAGAATTAAGACGCGAGAATGTTAAAAAACTTTCAAATAAAATTATTGTTTAGAATAATTCAAAATAACTTCCGTAGATGAAACTTTTAAAGAGGCATTCTTTCCAAAAACCAACGCACGATTATCGTTTATATGTCCTGTTGGAAAGTTAAAACAAACAGGAATACTTTTATAGTGAAGATGTGACAGAATAATTTCTTGATAAGAAGAACCAATAGGAATTGCGGTGTCTTTTAAATCAGTCATTCCCCCAATGATTAACCCTGAAATTTGGTCTAAAACGCCTGCTTTATTTAACGCGTAAAACATTCGGTCAATAGCATAAAGTTGCTCTGCGAGATCTTCTACAAATAAGATTTTGTCAGTAAAATCAATTTGATCGTTGGTTCCTAAAAGACTGTAAATAATAGAAAGGTTTCCTCCAACAACCTCTCCTGTGCATTTCCCTAATTTATTATGAGAATCACTACTAACAGTAATTTCATAATCGTTACCCTGAAGCGCAGACAACATTGTATCAATTGATTCTTGGCTATTCTGAGCAAAATTTAAAGGCATCGTTGCGTGAATGCTTTGCAATTCCATTTTTTGAATTCTCTGATGAAAAACAGTGACATCACTAAAACCAACAATCCACTTTGGGTGGCGAAGAAAAGAAGCCCATTGAATCTTATCAACTAACTGCACACACCCATAACCTCCTCTTGCACAAATGATTGCATTAATGTTTTCATCGTCTAGTGCATTTTGAAAATCTTGCAACCGTTCAGCTTCTGTTCCAGAGTAGTAATGGTGACTCCCTAAGCAATGTTTTGAAATCTCAACTATGAACCCCTTTTCTTCTAGTAGATTTTTTGCAAAGTCAACTGACGCTTTGTCAATTGATTTTGCTGGCGCGACAATGCGAACGGTGTCGCCTTTAGTTAAGTTTTTGATTTTGTTTTCCACATAGTAAAAGTAGTTAAATTTTGTATTTGGACTGAACGCTGAGGTTCTCGAAGTGTCAGGTCAAATACAAAATCGTTATCTTCGTGCAAAACTTAAAGAATGATTAACCCGTTCAACGACGAGTACTTCATGAAGCAAGCTTTGGAAGAAGCAAAAAAAGCGTACGAAGCTGGAGAAATACCCGTTGGTGCAATTGTTGTTTCCAATGACCAGATTATTGCTCGTTCTCACAATTTAACAGAACGCTTAAATGATGTAACCGCTCATGCAGAAATGCAAGCAATTACTTCTGCGGCAGAATTCTTAGGGGGAAAATACCTCAAAGGCTGCACGCTTTATGTAACTCTTGAACCTTGCACAATGTGTGGGGGAGCGCTTTACTGGTCGCAAATAGACAAAATTGTGTACGGCGCTTCAGATGAGAAAAGAGGAGCAAGTCAACATAAAGGTGTTTATCACCCAAAAACGGAAGTTGTAAAGGGTATTATGGAGAACGAAAGCTCGGTTTTGATGCAACAGTTTTTTAAAGAAAGAAGAAAGTGAAAATTTGGTGCGTTTATTTATCGAGTCGTCAAAAAGCATAGCGGTCGAATAGTCGAAACGTCAAAAAAACCCTACTTTTACCCTCATGTTCAACCAAGATACAATTTGTGCACTTGCAACACCGAGCGGAATTGGTGCAATCGGAATGATTCGCCTTTCTGGTAGCGAGTCATTAGAAATTATTTCAAAAGTTTTTTCTAAAAATTTAGTGGGAGCAACATCTCACACCGCACATTTTGGAATAATAAAAGACCGTTCAGGAGAATTAATCGATGAGGTATTAATAACCGTTTTTGAAGAAGGAAAAAGCTTTACCGGAGAAGAAAGTGTTGAGGTTTCTTGTCACGGGTCTTCTTTCATTCTTCAGAAAATATTAGCATTGATTTTAGAAAGTGGTTGTCGATTAGCAAATCCTGGAGAATTTACCCAAAGAGCATTCTTAAATGGAAAAATGGATCTTTCCCAAGCAGAAGCTGTGGCAGATTTAATAGCCTCTCAATCGAAAAGTGCGCACAACATTGCCATGAAGCAAATGCGTGGTGGTTTTAGTTCTGAATTGAAAGATTTACGAGAAAAACTCATCAATTTTGCCTCTTTGGTTGAGTTAGAACTTGATTTTGCAGAAGAAGACGTTGAATTTGCAGATAGAACAGAATTGAATGATTTAGTGTCGAGTGTTTTAGCATACATTCAAAAATTAGCAAAGTCTTTTGAACTAGGAAACGCCATAAAAAATGGTGTTCCAATTGCAATTGTTGGCAGGCCAAATGCAGGTAAATCAACGTTGTTAAATGCACTACTGAACGAAGAAAGAGCCATTGTTTCTGACATTGCTGGAACTACGCGAGACACAATCGAGGAACGAATTATTATTGAAGGCATTGATTTTCGATTCATTGATACGGCTGGTTTGCGCGAAACGGATGATCACATTGAGAAAATAGGTGTTGAACGAGCATTGCAACAAGTAGATAAGTCAACGATTTATATTTATTTGTTCGATATGAGTGATTTGACGGTTGATGAGGTTGAAGAAGATTTGAATCAGTTACCATCAGACACACCAAGAATAGTAGTTGCAAATAAGTCGGATCTTGTTTCGAGGGAGGTAGAAAAAAGTTTCATTTCTTCTAAAATAAATGACTTGAGCACAAATCAACAGGTGATTAAAATCAGCGCGAAGCAAAAAGAAAGCTTGGACTTAATCAAAGAGTCTTTGCTGAAAATTATAGATGTTGACCAACTTAACTCTGACGATACAATCGTTTCAAATGCAAGGCATTATGATGCGCTTATAAAAACGGTTGCTGCATTAGAAAAAACAAAAGAGGGATTAGAAACAGGAATCACAGGCGATTTTATTGCCATGGACATTCGTCAAGCGATGTATGAACTGGGGACAATCACTGGAGACATCTCAACGGACGACCTTTTAGGTAATATTTTTAGCAAGTTTTGTATCGGAAAGTAACAACCACTAACAAAAGCAAATCAATCAGTTTTTTACAGAAAGAATAATTCACTATCTTTCCCCTATGAAAAATCACATTATTTTATTAATCATCAGCTTAATCGCAAGCTCTTCCTTTTCTCAATCACGACTAATACACGATTATTCGTTTACGGATATTAACGGAAATACAGTTGAACTTAGAAAATTTGAAGGAAAGAAGATTCTTTTTGTCAATGTGGCATCTAAATGTGGGTTTACACCACAGTATGACCAATTACAAGAGCTGCACAAAAAGTATCAGGATAAGTTGGTAATTATTGGTTTCCCATGCAACCAATTTATGAATCAAGAAAGTGGGTCGGAGGATGAAATACAAGCTTTCTGCAGAAAAAATTATGGGGTTGAATTTTTGATGGCTTCCAAAATAGATGTAAAAGGTAAAAATCAACATCCAATTTACAGGTGGTTAACATCTAAAGAATTAAATGGTTTTGAGAACAATAAGGTTAACTGGAATTTCAACAAATATATAGTTGATGAAAATGGAAACCTTCTAGCTAGATTTGAGAGTAAAGTGAAGCCAACAGATGAAAAAATCACAGCATTAATAGAAAAATTAACAGAAAACTAATCGAATTGTACTTTTCTTTCAGGTGTTATACTTAGAAAACATAACGACAAGTGACAGTTGTCATTTTTAGTTAGAAAAAACAATGTAATTTAGCAACTATGAAAAACCTACTATACTTTTTAATTTTAGGATCCCTCATTACTTTCACTTCTTGTAAAAAGAAAGGGTGTACAGATGATGCTGCAACCAACTACGAAGCGGACGCAAAAAAAGATAACGGAAGTTGTGTTTACCCGAACACAAACACAAATAGTGGACTTCAACCAATTTCTAGCTCTTCCAATGTTGAAGGATATACTATTCTCGCAAAACTTCCTGGAATATGGAATGGCCCGGTTACTTCTCCCACACCACTTGGTTCTTTCCCAGAATGGATAGTTGATTTTAGACCAATTTCAGGGGCTCAAATTTCAGCAAAGAATGAATTAGATTCTATCAATGATATTTTTATGAGCTTTTTTATTGTGAAGTACGACAATGCCTATAAAGTTGCGTTTAGAAACGGAGGAGGCTTCGCTGGAAGCGTCCGTAATTCTTACATGATAATTGACAGCGTTAGCGAAAATGCATCACAATCATTCTATCGTTTTTCAGATCCAATTTCAGGGGGAAATAGAGTTTATACAAACGTTATTTTCAAACAGGATAGTATCATTATGACAACTTATACGAATCAGTTTAACACCCTGAGTCAACCAGTGATTCACATGGAGTGGAGAGCTAATTTAAGAGATCAAATATCGACACAAGACGCAATAAATACGTTTAATTATCCTCAAAAACAATTGGTGAAAGATTTGTCAACTACTTTTAACGGCCTAACAGATGCTGTTTTTTATAGTGCAGCAGCAGATCCTTATCCAGAATCTCAGCAACCTTATTTGGGTAATACAACGGTGAGCATTTCTGTTACAAACCCAGCGGTTGTAGATCCATCTAAAAAAATTGCCTTGATTATTACAACACAACCTCTTTTCACAGGTTTTGTTTTTAATCCCGCAAATTTAGATACGAGGTCGAGATATGTTTTTGTAGACGCAGCATCAAACGTAGATTTTAATTTCAACTACATGCATCCGGGTAATTATTACATCAATGCAATCTATGATGTGAATGGTGATTTTTCTTTTACAACTGGCGACTACATGAATGCAAGTTTTGACATTCCTTTTACATTAACTGAATTAGGAAATAGCAATGTTAACGTTCCCATCTCGTTTCAAATTCCATAGATGCTTTTGAAAGAAATAGGTCGTGCACTTGTAATTTTAATGGTTCTACTTTCTTGCGACAGAGATAAGATAGAACCTATTCAGCAAGTGGAAGACGAAATAATTGATTGCTCGGGAATTGCACCTTCTTTTGCAAACGACATCCAACCCATATTTATAAATAGTTGTGCAACAGTTAATTGTCATAGCACAAGTGTTAATGCTGGAGGATACACATCTGAAACGTATCAAGAAATAAAGGACAATGACTCATTATTTCTGAAAACAATTAAAGGAGAATATGGAGTTGTCGCAATGCCCTATTTTGCGCCGAAATTACACGATTCTCTCATAAAAAAGATAGAATGCTGGATGATAGATGGTAGTCCAAACAACTAGGCAAAAATTAAAATTTGTTATCCTTTTCACCCTCCATTTTCAACCTGCAGGGTAAAATTGTTACAAGGGTTAATAACCACGAATGCACGAATAAAGTTGTTATTCGTGCATTCGTGGCATAAAGGACAGTCTAAGCCAGGCTTAACAATATTGATTGTAAGCTTCTGCTAGATTCTCTGCAATCATTTCAGCTGTTGCCCCTTCAATGTGGTGTCTTTCTAAAAAGTGAACTAACTTACCATCTTTAAATAAAGCAATTGATGGTGAAGAAGGAGGGTAAGGCAAGAAATAATTTCGAGCCTGTTTTGTTGCCTCAGCATCTACCCCAGCAAAAACAGTTGCAAGTGTTGTAGGTTTTTTATCATTTGTAATTGAGATTTTTACTCCTGGACGCATATTTCCTGCTGCGCAACCGCAAACAGAATTAACAACCATTAAAAGGCTTTCTCCGCTATTTTCTATTATTTCATCAACCTCAGAAGCACTTGTCAATTGGTTAAAACCAACAGACGTTAAATCTTCTTTCATTGGTTGAACTAGTTCTGGTGGGTACATAATTTATGTGTTTTATTATTTGTTACAAAGATAGGCTTTATTCTTTGCTTTGAAAGCGACTTATGTTTACTTCTTTTTCTAGTCCTTTTCCTTCGAGTAAATAATCAACAAATTCTTCAGAAAGTAAAGGAGCAAGCATGTATCCCTTTGCGCCTAAACCATTAAAAATATGACAATGAGAATAAGTTGGATGTGTCCCAATCGTCGGCCTTCTGTCTTTTACCGTCGGACGAACTCCTGCAATTTGTTCTACAACCTCAACCTCCTCATCTATAATGTAAGAAAGGTTGTCTAAAATATGCCGCTTTGATTCTTCCGTAATATTGGTAGTAGTGTTATGCCACTCGTAAGTAGAACCAACCTTAAATTTTTGGTTTCCTTTTGGGAGAATGAAACATTTTCTATTTAGCGAAACGTCTTCGGGAAGTTCTTTAGAACGAATCGTTAAAACCTGCCCTTTTGTTGGGTCAATAGGTAAATCCTTAAAGAATGGGTTTGTGAAATTGAGGTACCCTTGGCAGAAAACAATTTCATCGTATGAAATACCTTTATAGTTGGTCTCCTTCAATTGAGAAAAATCAAACTCTTCATTAAGTATCGTTCCTTTCTTAGAGAACAATTCTAATGTCGTTGAAAAAAATGAATCCACATCAATAAAATAGGTTTCTTTTACCCTTCCCGAACCAAAAGGATTCTTTCCTAAAGAATAATCATAATCACTTTTATCAACAGGAGTCATATATGCATGAAAATTTTCTCGTTTTTCTTTCTTTAACCAAAAGTCTCGTTCTTGCTCTGAAGAAAATAAACGACGAATAGGAACCGGGTGAAAAAAGGAAGAACCAGTTTCTGCTTCTATGTTTTTGTAGAATTTTTTAAGGTAAGGAAGAAAGTCATCTACTCGCCAACTTTTGGTCATTCTACGAAAAACTAATGGGTTAATCATACCTACCGCAACCTTTGAACTGTCGTTCGTTTGATTATCCACAAGACTAACATCACAACCTCTTTTTTGCAGTTGCAAAGCGACACAAACTCCAGCCAGTCCCGCCCCCACCACAAGCATTGATTTTCTATTCTTCATAACTCATAACTCATAACTCATAACTCATAACTCATAACTCATAACTCATAACTCCACACTCTAACACTCATAACCCCTTTACACCTATCAACTTCCATTATTACTTAAAAAACATCACTTAGCAATTGCTAAAGTAACAACACTTATCAAAATATCCGGATGAACTTTCCGAATTGCATTAGTCATCGCTTCAATAGTTGAACCCGTTGTAATCACATCGTCCACAATCACAGCGTGTTTATAAGAAGATATTGAAGAGCTGATTTTAAAAATTTCACTTACATTATCCCACCGTTGAAAGCGTGATTTTTTTGTTTGAGTTTCAGAATGTTTGGTCCTAATCACCGATTTAACATCCAACTTTCTTTCAAAGGTTTCGCAAATTCCTTTTGCAAGCGCATCGCTTTGATTGTACCCACGAATAAACTTTTTCTTTGGATGTAGCGGAACAGGAAAAACTACATCAACAGTGTCTAGCTCTTTGATAACATTTAAATTCGTTCCAAGTTGATTTCCAAAATACGTTGCTAACGATGGGTTGTCTTTATATTTAATAGAGAACAGAATATTTTGAGATGCCTTGTTTTTTTCAAAGAAGAAATGAGCATACGTTTTTTGAATTTTAATTCTACCCCAAAATAATTTATCCATAGAGCTTTCTTCTGTGAGCAAATGAAAATTAGTTGGAGAAATCGTGTCATTACAAAACACACAAATCTGTTTCTCTGATACCGGCAATTCTTTTTCACACACCAAACATTGATTAGGATAAATCAAGTGCAGTAAATCATTAATTATTTTCATTGAAATAAAGTTACAATAAATAAAATTGAGAAAAAACTAAACCGTTTAATTGATTTTTGTTTTTGGAAACGCTTGTGGGACAACGCTTCAGACTTTTGTCCACAAATTGATGTTTACAACAATAAAAAAACACCCTTGACTTCAGCTTAAATCTGTGTTATTTTTATAGAACCAAATTTAAACACTTGATGTTAAAGGCGTAAGACTAAATTGATGATTTTATCGACAAAAACAAAGCATTTAACTGTGAATATCTTTATGTAAAATGTTAATAAACTAACAAAGGTCGAAGCGTAAAGGGATTGAGTGGGTAAATGTTAATAACATCGATAAATTGTGAATTTCTTTAGTTGGTAGATGGAAGAATTTTAGCAATTTTTGTATGCCTCTTAAGCGGAAATCAAACGCATTACCTGCCGAGAATTTTAAAAAGAGGAAACAACACTTTTTTGAAGTAAAAAAACAAAAAAACGACTTTTTTGTATAGGAATATATTCGCTAAATGTTAAAAAAAATGGAACAAGAAGAACCGATTTTAAAAGAAAACGAAAACAGATTTGTATTGTTTCCAATCGAACACGATGACATTTGGAAAGCGTATAAAACTCAACAAGCATCAATTTGGACAGCGGAGGAATTAGATCTTTCACAAGATATATATGATTGGGCAGAAAAACTGACAGATGATGAGCGATTTTTTATTGAACACATTCTTGCGTTTTTTGCAGCTTCTGACGGAATCGTTAATGAAAATTTAGCAGAAAACTTTGTAAAAGAAGTTCAGTACACAGAAGCTAAATTCTTCTACGGCTTTCAAATAATGATGGAAAACATTCATTCAGAAACATATTCATTATTGATTGATACTTATATCAAAGACGATAAGCGAAAAGATTATTTGTTCAATGCACTCGAAACATTTCCTCCTGTAAAGAAAAAAGCAGAATGGGCATTGAATTGGATTGATAACGGAAGTTTTGCCGAAAGATTAGTTGCCTTTGCAGCAGTGGAAGGGATTTTCTTTTCAGGTTCTTTTTGCTCTATCTTCTGGTTGAAGAAAAGAGGCTTAATGCCGGGCTTAACGTTCTCAAACGAGTTAATTTCTCGTGATGAGGGAATGCACATGGAATTTGCAGTGTTACTTTACAACGATCACCTCGTTAATAAACTGTCAAAAGAAAAAGTACAAGAAATAATAACCGTTGCAGTTGATATTGAGAAAGAATTTATATTAGAATCATTACCTGTTAGATTAATTGGAATGAATTCTGATTTAATGTCACAATACATTGAATTTGTTGCAGATAGGTTGTTAGTTGAACTTGGAAACGAAAAAGTTTATAACGCAACAAACCCATTTGATTTCATGGACATGATTAACCTTCAAGGAAAAACAAACTTCTTTGAAAAAAGAGTGGGTGAATACCAAAAAGCAGGTGTTTTAAATAACGATGGTGACACCAGCTTTACAATGAACGAAGACTTTTAATAAAATTATAATAAAACCAAAAAACAACCAAGCGCCCATGTATGTTACAAAGAGAGACGGAAGAAACGAGGCTGTAAAGTTCGATAAAATTACAGCGCGCATCGTAAAGATGTGTTACGGACTAGACCCATTAGTGTCGCCAGAAGCGGTTGCAATGAAAGTGATTGAGGGTGTGTTTGATGGAGTAACAACTACTCAATTAGATAACCTCGCAGCAGAAGTTGCAGCAGCAAAAACAATTGAACACCCTGATTATGCATTGCTTGCATCGAGAATTTCGGTGTCTAATATGCATAAAGAAACAAAGAAAGTTTTCTCTGATGTGATGACTGATTTGTACACGTACATTGATCCTAAAACAGGAGAGAATGCATCGTTATTGTCAGAAGAAGTTTACAACGTTATTCAAGAGAATAAAGAGAAATTAGATTCTAGTATTATTTACGACAGAGATTTTAAGTACGATTATTTTGGTTTTAAAACATTGACGCGCTCGTACCTGTTGAAGTTGAATAATATCATCGTTGAAAGACCTCAGCAAATGTTGATGCGTGTTTCTATAGGTATTCACAAAAACGATGTTGATGCTGCAATTAAGACATACAACTTAATGTCAGAAGGTTGGTTTACACATGCTACCCCAACATTATTTAATTCTGGAACACCAAAGCCGCAAATGTCATCTTGTTTCTTGTTAACAATGAAAGAAGATAGCATCGAAGGAATTTATGACACACTGAAATCATGTGCTCAAATTTCTCAATCTGCTGGTGGAATTGGTTTGGCTTTGCATGATATTCGTGCAAAAGGAACTTACATTAAAGGAACAAACGGACAATCAAATGGGATCGTCCCAATGTTGCGTGTATTTAACGACACAGCAAGATATGTAGATCAAGGGGGAGGGAAACGTAAGGGTTCTTTCGCAATGTATATTGAACCTTGGCATGCTGATGTATTTGATTTCCTTGACTTGAAAAAGAATCACGGAAAAGAAGAACAAAGAGCAAGAGATTTATTCTACGCACTTTGGATTCCAGATTTATTCATGAAACGTGTGAAAGAAAACGGAGAATGGACTTTAATGTGTCCTCACGAGTGTCCAGGTCTTTCTGATACACACAGTGAAGAATTTGAAGCATTATATACTAAGTACGAAGCGGAAGGAAAAGGTCGTAAGACGATTAAAGCGCAAGACTTATGGTTTAAGATCTTAGAATCTCAAATCGAGACAGGTACGCCTTATATGATGTACAAAGATGCTGCAAACGCAAAATCTAATCAGCAAAATTTAGGAGTAATTAAGTCTTCTAACTTATGTACAGAAATTATTGAGTACACTGCTCCAGATGAGGTTGCTGTTTGTAACTTGGCTTCTTTAGCATTGCCGAAGTACATTACTGCAGACAAGAAATTTGATTTTGATAAGTTATTTGAAGTGACGTATCAAGCAACGATAAACTTGAATAGAATTATTGATGGTAACTTCTACCCAGTAGAGGAAGCAAGAAATTCTAACATGCGTCACCGCCCTATCGGATTAGGTGTTCAAGGTTTAGCTGATACATTCATTCTATTAGGAATGCCTTTTGAAAGCGAAGATGCAAGAGCATTGAACAGAGATATATTTGAAACAATGTATTATGCTTCTATGACTGCATCAAAAGATTTAGCAAAAGTAGAAGGACCTTACGAAACGTTCGCTGGTTCTCCAACTTCTAAAGGTGTTTTCCAATTCGATATGTGGGGGGTTACTCCTTCTAATAGATGGGAATGGGATGTGCTGAAAGAAGAAGTGAAAGAGCATGGTGTAAGAAACTCATTGTTATTAGCTCCTATGCCAACGGCTTCTACAGCGCAAATATTAGGAAACAACGAGTGTTTCGAGCCATATACATCAAATGTTTATACTAGAAGAGTTCTTTCGGGAGAGTTCATCATTGTTAACAAGCATTTATTAAAAGACTTGGTAAAAGAGAACTTGTGGAACCACGAAGTACGTCAACAAATTATGGCAGACAACGGTTCTATTCAAGACATCGCTGTTATTCCACAAAGAATTAAAGACCTATACAAAACAGCTTGGGAGATTTCTCAAAAAGCAATCATTGATCAAGCTGCAGATAGAGGAGCATTCATTTGCCAATCTCAATCATTGAATATCTTTATGCAGAATGCAAACTTTGGTAAACTGACTTCTATGCATTTCTATGGATGGGAGAAAGGGTTAAAAACAGGAATGTATTACTTAAGAACGAAAGCTGCTACAGATGCAATTAAGTTTACAATTGACAAGTCTGCAATACAAGAACCAACAGCAAAATCTTTAGTTGAAGCGGAAGAAGCGGAACAGTGCTCAATCGACAATGGAGACGACTGTGAAATGTGTTCAGGGTAGAAAATAGATTAGAAGTAGCAACACTTCCAAACAAAAAAAGCTCTCAAGTAATTGAGAGCTTTTTTTGTTTTATGAGAATACGTTTTACAAATCTCTTTTACTTAAAATCAGTTTAGAAAGAACCAAAAACACAATGATGTAACCAACTGCTACAGCTGTTCTAATAGGTTGTGATATGATAAGGTCAAATTGCTCTCTTTCAGCGGACTTTAACATTGCTAATTGTTCCTGGAAGATAGGAAATGGAGTTAAGTCTGCAAAGACATTCATCGGAACAAACTGCGATGCGGTTGCTCCTAAAGCAAGAATAAAGATGAATTTAAACACAAATAAAACAGCATATATCACAATGGATAATGCTGGTTTTTTTAGCAAAATAGATAAAAGAAAAGCGAGTGTAAAATACCCTAGTGTTTGAATGAAATAAATTCCTACAAAATAAAATTCATCAAATACAGAAGTAACTTCTTCCGAATAAACAAACCCAAAAAACAGTGCCAAAAGAATCGAATAAAGTGCTACAACAAAAGCTAACACAAAGATTACTAAAAATTTAGAAGCGATTACTTGTCCTCTGCTTAATCCGTCAATTATGTTTTGTTTGAATGTTCTAAAATTGAAGTCATTGGTAACAATTAAAACAACCAAAATTCCCAACAACATGTTAAAAACACTAGCGACATACGTTACAAAGTTCCAAGTTTTTGGAAACTCCAACGTGTCAGAGCCATTAAAAATGGGAGGCAATTCTACTTGTGCAATTCCAAAAATGGCTAAAGGAACCATCACGGCATAAATAATAAGCATTACCCAAAACGTTGAGTAATTTTTCAGCTTACTGTACTCTATCTTTAATAAATGAATCATTACTTTATAATTTCTAAAAATTGGGTTTCTAAACTTTCTGAATGGGCCTTTAATTGGGATAATACAATCCCTTTGTCGAAGAAAAATTGATTTACTTTTTCAGTTGTTGTTTCTTCATCAACCTTAACAATCACTTCTGTTTCTGTTTTTTTGAAAACACTCATTTCATTGTCCTCATTAATAACCTGCAATAGTTTTTTCATGTCACGAGAAGCTATAATAACATAATTCTCCCCACCTATAATTTCACCAATTGTTCCTTGTTTTATAAGCTTACCAAACTTAAGTATGGCAACATGCGTACAGACTTTTTCTATTTCATCAAGAATGTGAGAGGCAATGATAATAGTTCTGTTGTCATTTGCAATTTTTTGGATTAACTCTCGGATTTCAGCAATTCCCTGAGGATCTAATCCGTTTGTTGGCTCATCTAAGACCAAAACTTCAGGATTCCCCAACAATGCACTTGCGATGGCTAACCGCTGCTTCATTCCAAGAGAAAATGTTCTGAATTTAGAATCTTTTCGCTCAAATAAATTCACTTCTTTTAAAACAGATTCTATTTGAGAAAGTGGATTATCAATGTTTTTTATTTTGGCAACAATTTCTAAGTTTCTAACTGCAGAAAGATAAGGGTAGAAATTAGGGGTCTCCAAAAGAGCTCCTATTTTTCTGCGGTTTTCAGTTTTATCGCTATTATCAAACCAAGAATAACTTCCTGATTTTTGATTTATGACGCCCAAGAGAATACCCAAAGTTGTCGTTTTGCCACTGCCATTTGGTCCTAACAAACCAAACACAGTTCCTTGTTTAACGTCTAGACTTAAATTGTCCAATGCTTTCACATCTTTGTAGGACTTTGATAAACCGTTGACTTGAAGAATTGTTGTGCTCAATGTGATTTTTGTTTTAAGACACCAATATAGGTTTATTTATTTGATGACAATAATTTTAGCTAGCTTCAATTAGACACATCAAATTCTTAATTAATGATTATTAATTCTTAATTAACTCTTATCTTTGTCCACTAATTTATTGATATGTACAGATCTCATACTTGTGGCGAATTACGCCCTTCTCATATAGGACAAACAGTTATCCTTTCGGGATGGTTGCAAAAATCACGCGACCTCGGTGGAATGACTTTCATCGATTTACGTGATCGATATGGTATCACTCAGCTAGCTTTCAACATGGATGAAAATGCAGAGATTTGTGAGCAAGCAAGAAAATTAGGGAGAGAATTTGTTCTTAAAATTGAGGGTGAAGTTATTGAACGTTCTAGTAAGAATAAGAATATTCCCACAGGAGAAATTGAGATTAAAGTTGCGAAAATTACCGTTCTAAATGATTCAAAAACGCCTCCTTTCACGATAGAAGATGAAACGGATGGCGGAGAAGAAATTCGTGCACAGTATCGTTATTTAGATTTGCGAAGAACGACCATTCGTGAGAAGCTTTTATTAAGAAATAAGGTTGCTTTAGAAACGCGTAAGTATTTAGATTCACAAGAATTTATTGATGTTGAGACACCTGTTTTGATTAAATCAACTCCAGAAGGAGCAAGAGATTTTGTGGTGCCAAGTAGAATGAACGAAGGACAATTTTATGCCTTACCCCAATCTCCACAAACATTCAAGCAATTATTAATGGTTTCAGGCTTTGATAGATATTATCAAATTGTGAAATGCTTCAGAGATGAAGATTTACGTGCCGACCGTCAACCAGAATTCACTCAAATTGATTGCGAAATGGCATTTGTGGAGCAAGAAGACATTCTAAACACCTTTGAGGGGATGATTCAACATCTTTTCAGAGAAGTGCGTGGAGTAGAATTGGATGCGAAGTTTCCAAGAATGACCTACGCGGAAGCAATGGAAAAATACGGTTCTGATAAACCAGATATTCGTTTTACTCTGGAATTTATCAACATGAATGAGGTGACCAAAGGGAAAAATTTCGGCATTTTTGACGATGCCGAGCTAGTTTTGGCAATCAATGCTCACGATTGCGCGGGTTATACAAGAAAGCAACTCGATAAATTAACCGATTGGGTTCGTCGACCACAAATTGGTGCAAAAGGATTGATTTATTTAAAATGCAACGAAGATGGAACCTTTAAATCATCCGTTGATAAATTCTATTCTCAAGAAGATCTTGCAGAATGGGCAAAAACTGCAAATGCTAAAGCTGGAGATTTACTGTTGCTTCTTAGTGGAGGTACAGACAAGGTTCGCAAGCAGATGAATGAATTGCGTTTACACATGGGAGATGAATTAGGGTTGAGAAATCCAAATGTATTCAAACCATTATGGGTTATTGATTTCCCTCTGTTAGAGTGGGATGAAGAATCAGGACGTTACCACGCAATGCATCATCCATTTACTTCTCCAAAACCAGAAGACATGGATTTAATTGATACTGATCCTGGAAAGGTTCGTGCAAATGCTTACGATTTAGCTATGAACGGAGTTGAATTAGGTGGTGGTTCTATCAGAATTCACGACAGAGACATTCAATCGCGTATGTTTGACTTACTCGGATTCTCCAAAGAAGAAGCAGAAGCACAATTCGGATTCTTAATGTCAGCATTTGAATACGGCGCACCTCCTCACGGTGGTTTAGCATTCGGTTTAGATAGATTAGTTGCAACAATGGGCGGTTCAGATTCTATTCGTGATTACATTGCATTCCCAAAGAATAACAGTGGTCGTGATGTTATGATTGACGCTCCTTCTCCTTTGAATAATGAACAAATGAATGAGTTGGGGTTGAGGTTGAAGTAGATAGTTGAACCCCTGTGTGATTCGATAAGAAATTCCCAAAGAACAAACAAAGCTCATCATTTCGTGTGTCCTTTACTATTTGTTTTATCTTTAAACCCTTCTTATAACTAGAAATGAGCATTTATTTTACACTTGTGTCTTTTATCGATCTCATAGGACTTATTATCGGTCTTTCTCTAGGACTGGGGTTAATTATATACAAATGGAAGCAAAAGGCCTCTTTATTTTTAGCCCTTTTTATTCTCTGTTACTCTTTTGGAATTCTTCCTTCAATTCTTATTGATTTTCAAATTGAGGATTCATTTTTAACTAATTTATTTATCCAACTCGATTGGAGCTGGTTACTTTTCCTCTTTAAAACAGGTAATTCTTTTGTTCTTGATTTTATGTCTGTTTTAAATGTTCTGATATTGTTTGCTGTTTCATTTAATGGGATTTTTCAAGCGCAAATTCAACCTGTTGAAAAGTCAATTGCAGAATCAAAAGGAAAACAAGCAAAAAACCAATCACCAATTCATAATCAAGGAATTAAACAATTATTAAAAGAAAGAAGATGAATAATCAAATTTTTATTACAGCACTAATTATCATACTCAGTAATTTTTCTTTTTCTCAACAGGAGGAAAACAACGTTATTAATTATGCAGAAGATTTAAAAATCTATAAAGAAATTGTCGAGACATCACATTCTGGTTTATACCTCTATACACCGAAACCTGTTTTTGATTCGATTTTTCAACGAGCAGAAGAAATTGTAAGGACAGAACCACTTTCAAATCGTGATTTCTTTTTGTTGATTTCAGACATTCATACACAAATTAGATGTGGACACAGTAGTACTTCTCCGGGTGAAAAAATGTTTGAAAACATAGATACAACAAAAATTGTTTTTCTACCTTTTGAAGTGAAATTTATCAAAGACACACTAATTCTAACCAAAGCTTTCAGAAATATTGAAGCAGGAGCACAAATTGTAGCAATCAATAGGAAAAGTGTTGAAGAAATCACGAATGATGTCTTTAAAATCTTAAGTTCTGACGGTTATAATGAGACTTTTAAATATCGTCAGTTTGAACAATATTTTTTCTACTTTTATTTCATGGCCTACGGAGAATCTGATGTTGTCCAACTTGATTACATCCCTTACGATTCAGTAGAGGTTGCTTCACTTGAAATTAATCAACTGAATAAGGATGACTTTACTTTTGAAGAAAAAGAGTTAGAACCATATTACCTGTCTTTTATTGATGACACGACTGCTTTATTAACTGTGAATACATTTTCAACCAATACAAAAATCAATCAATTGAAATTCTTTCGTTTCTTAAAGAAAAGTTTCAAGGAAATAGACAAAAAAGGCACAAAAACACTCATTGTTGATGTTAGGGAAAATACTGGTGGTGATGATGGAAACGATATGCGATTGGCTGCTTACCTCATCAATAATACTTTTAGTGAAAATAAATTCAGACGTTTGAACACGATGAACATTCCAATCTACCCACAACATTTAACAGATGAGTGGAAAGAAATGTTAGGTTTAAAGAAAAAAAGTGATGATAAAA
>JAJRQP010000051.1 GCA_024280195.1 Bacteroidota bacterium
CCAATTATCAGAGTTTATTCTGAAAGTAAATCCATGGAAAGCGCCAATGCTTTTGCAGAAAGAATAATTGGAGAAATTAAAGCAATAATATAAATCAAAACAAACAAGATGAAAACATTAATCACAATTACATTATTATTACTTGGAAGTTTTTCTTTTACACAAGAAGAATATAAAAATGTAACAGTAACATTTGGAGAATTAAAACTGGAAAAAAGTAAAACGGTTAATATTATCAGTGCCTTCAAAGTAGATGAAGGATACATTGTTTTCAAAAAAGAACCAATTAGAGGACCTGGAGGTTGGAGATACTTTATAGAAACATTTGATGAGGATTTAAAATCAATATCAACCACAGATGTATCTCAACAGTTTGAAGATGAAAATTATATCATTAAAACAATTATAAGAGTTGGTAATTCTTATGCTCTATTTTCTATAAAGAATTTTAAAAATGAATCAAAAGATGTCCTTTATCTTCAAACATTCAATTGGGAGTCTGGAAAATTATCATCTCCAAAAAAAATACACACAAAAAAATACGAAGGAAAAAGACGTGGAAGACTTAACTTTTCTGCAAAAACAACCATAAACAAGCAGTACTTAATGTATGAAGTATATGCTGCTGGAAAAGATAAAATCACTCGAACAAACTATAAAATTCTTAATGAATCATTAGAGGAAGTTTGGGGTGTTGATAATATTTTCTTTGAAGTAGAAAAAGGACAAATATATGGCGAAATAAATTCCATCATTGACAAAAATGGAACGATTTATATTTTAGGATATAGACAAGTTATACGAAACAGAAAAGCGGGAATAAAACAAGGTAAAAAAGAATACGAAATTGCAAAAATCACAGAAGATGGGGTTGAAATCGTAAAAATTGACCCTAAAGGCCACCTATTAGGTAATGTTCAATTAACACAAACAAAAGATGGAAAAATATTCTTTGGAGGCTACTATCTGAATGAAGATGTATATGGAATAGAAGGAGTTTTTCTTTTAACATTAGATAAAGAATCTTTAGAAGTTGAAGATGAGTTTTGGGATGAGTTTACTCATGACTTCATTACAGAGGGATGGTCGGAAAGAAAAACAAAAAAAGCAAAAAAGAAAGACGACAAAGGAAAGCTGACACTTACTGATCTATACTTAAGACATGTATTAAGGCACGATGACGGATCCATTTCTTTAATTGGAGAACGATTTTGGATTACAACAACCACTACAACAACAGCAAGTGGTGGAACAACTACACATACAACATATCATTATGGAGACCTTGTAGTTACTCGCGTTTCTAATACTGGTGAATTACTTAGTCAATCTAAATACCAAAAGCATAGAACTCACAGTGGAGCATATGATGTACTAAGCGTTGGTAACAACTTATTTGTATTAATTCTTGAGAAGAAAATAAAACTAATCGACAAGGATATTAAATTAATGGATAAAAAAGAGCGCAAGCAATATGCTGGATGGAGCTTTGCTGCTACTAAAATAAATGCAGAAGGAGAACAAACTCCATACATGCTAATTGACTATACAGATCCAAAGTATGCGAAATTTAGAAGATATAATAAAGTGGGCAATAATTCTTCTATTGTAAGACACGATGGCAAAGTTGAATTACTTGTAGTTACATACAAAGGAAGTAAGCAATGGGCGATTGGGCGATTTTCTTTTGAAAAAGAAGATTGATTTTTGAACCTATTTGACAATCACCTGTACCGAGAAATAAAAAACAACAAATATGAAAAATATCATCCTCTTATTTTCCATTCTTTGGTTTGCAACATCTGCAAATGCAAATGATGAGAAAATTGTTAAATCAAAAATCTCTAAGGTTACCGTTTATTCTCAAGGTGCACAAATCTATCGGAAGTCAAGTTATTCCGTTAGTAAAGGTGTTACACATGTGGTAATTGATGGTGTAAGTAACAACATTGACAACAACAGCCTTCAAGTAAATGCAACCGGAAACGTTATCATTCTGGACACCAAATATGCCATTCATTATCCTGAAAAAAATGATGTAAAATTAAGTGCTCTTTCTTTGAAAACAAGAAAAAAAATCTTGTTACTAGAAGATTCTATTTTCAACATCAGCTATGACATTCTAACATTGAAAGATGAAATTGATGTCTATCAATCTACTAAAAACATTCTTGCCAATAACGGTGCTATCCGCGGACAAGGAAAAGTGAATGATTCTATCGGTTTATTAAAAGATGCCATTGAATACTACACAAAAAAGATGATGGAAGTGAATAAAAAACTTCAAAAACTAAGACGTGATAAAATGGCTGTTGACAAAAAGAAAGCAGGTATGAATAAACGTTTGCAACTACTAAGAAATGTCGAAGCAAACAACGGACAGGAAAAACCAAAAGGTCCAACCTATAGAATTACAATCACTTTAAAAGCGAATGCTTCTGTAAATGGAAAGATTAACGTTTCTTATTTAGTCAACAATGCTGGATGGAGTCCTCTCTATGATTTAAGAAGTGAAACTTCTTCTAACAAAATTAATTTGAATTACAAGGCAAATGTTTACCAAAACACTGGAATTGACTGGGACGATGTTCGTTTAAACATTTCGACTAATAATCCTTACCACAATAAAACAAAACCAGAATTACATCCTTGGTACATTGATTTTAATCGTTACAGAAATCAATTGAATGATTTGAATACAATGAATTCTGAAAAAGACAAAATGAAAAGGGAAGCTAAAATCCGTGGATATGTTTCAAACAATCGTTCTCCATCTCCAGTTAGAGCTGATAGTTACGAAGTGGAAGAGGTTGTTGTCGCTGAGGCTGCTTATGATTTTACAACAACCATCGAAAATATGATTTCAGCAGAATTCAAAATTGACTTGCCGTATTCTATCAAATCAAATGGCCAGCAACACATGGTTCTAGTGAAGAACGTTGATTTAGAAGCAAACTACAAATACTACACCGTTCCTAAATACGATAAGTCGGTTTACTTAGTTGCACAACTGTCTAAATTAGCAGAATTGCAATTGGTTCCTGCAAAAGCAAATATTTTCTTTGATGGAACATATATGGGAGAGACGTTCTTAGATCCAACAACGATGGATGACACATTGAATTTAAGTCTTGGAAAAGACCCTAACATCATTGTCAAACGAACTTTACTGAAGAAAGAGTCAAAAGAAAAAATCATTGGTCAGAAAAAAGAACGTACGTTTGCTTACTCTATTCAAGTTAAGAACTTAAAGTCAAGAACAATTAAGTTAGTTGTGCAAGATCAAGTTCCAATTACGCAAAATGCAGACATTGAAATTGAAACATTAGGCTTAAGCAAAGGAAAACTTGACAAGAGAACA